>VGYL01000347.1 GCA_016872975.1 Planctomycetota bacterium | reverse complement strand
ATCCGCAGGGTTCGTCCCAGCCCCGGACGCCGGGAACGCCGGACGTCGTGTTGCCGGTGTACGGCCTGAACATCCCCGTCACCAACGTGGCCCTGCGGGAAGGGGACACCGTCGTCGTCGAGAGATTGAAGGTGCCCATGTTCTCCGTGGTGGGGCTGGTGCGCAGTCCCGGCAACTTCGTGTATCCGCCCGACATCGAGTATAACCTGATGCAGGCGGTCGCTTTTGCCGGCGGGATGGACACGGTGGCCGCGCCTCGGTACGCGACCATCTACCGTCTGGTGGCCGATGGCTCCATCGTGCGGGTGCCGTTCCGCCTCGTGAAGGACGGCGAGTTCACGGAAGCCATGATGACGCTGATCAAGCCGGGCGATATCGTCGCCCTCGAGCACACGCCGCGGACCCGGGCGAACACAGTAATCCACAACATGGTCCGCTTCAACACCGGCCTGTATCTCACGGGCAACGATTTGTGGGGCCGCTGACAATCCAGGCGCGGGCTCGCACGCGTGATGCATCGCACGCGGGGGCTCCAACCGATATTTGCGGGTGAGACAATGGCGAATGGCATGATGAACGAGGGAATCCCGGAAACGCCGGCGCTGGCCGGGGCGGGCGAGCGGTTCGAGGGCTTGTCCGAGAGCCTGTTCGAGATTGTGTGGCGCCGCCGCTGGACGGTGCTGCTGGCGAGCGTGGCGGCGCTGGCCGCGGGGGTCTGCTATATCCAGCGGGCCACGCCCTTATACCGGAGCACCTCGCGGCTCTACGTCGAACAGTCCATGCCCAGGATCTTGCGCGACTTCGAAGAGGCGGCGCTTTCCCGCTCGACGAACTACCTCTACACGCAGGCCGAGCTGCTCAGCTCGACCCCGATCCTCGCGGAGGCCATGGCACGCGGGGATCTGGAACGCCTCCAGACCTTCGCGCCGAGCACCAACAAGATGATGAGCCTGCGCAAACGTTTGGATACGGTCGTCGGCAAGAAAGACGAGCTGATCAGCGTCGCCTTCAAGTCGCCCCACCCGGAGGAGGCCGCGCACATCGTCAACACGGTGGTCGACGCCTACGTCACGTTCCACAGCCAGCGGAAACGCAACACCTCGGCGGAACTGCTGCGGATTCTCACGCAGGAGAAGACCGTGCGGGACAAAGAGCTGAACGAGAGACTGCAGGCCATGATGGACTTCAAGCAGAAAAGCGAGAGTCTGGCCTTCGGCGCCAACCAGGACAGCAACGTCATTCTGCGGAACCTGGAGCGTCTCTCGATGGTCCTGACGGAGGCGCAGCTCGCGACCCTGGAAAGCAAGTCGTTTTACGCCGTGGCCCAGAAGATGGCGGACGATCCGACCGGGTTGCGGCAGTTCGTGGAGGCCCAGCGGGCCCGCAGCGTCTACGTTACCGCGGCCACCGAGGCCACGGCCCTGCGGTCGGAGCTCAAACGTCTCCAGCGGGAGCGGGCCGACTACCTTCATCAGTTGAAGTCGGATGCACCCGCCATCGCCGCTCTGAACGTCCAGATCGAGCGGCTTGAAGCGCAGCTTGCGGACCTGGACAAGGGTTTCGCCGTGAGCCAACTGGCGGTCGCCGCGCAGGAGTACGAGGCCAACCTGGAGAAAGAGCAGGAGTTGGCGAAGTACTTCGAACAGCAGCGGCAACAGGCCGTGCAACTGAACAGCGAGGTGGCGCAATACACCGTCTTGCAGTCCGGGTATGACCAGACCAGAAAACTCTGTGACATTCTCGACGAGCGGATCAAGGAGCTGAGCGTTATCGAAGAGACGGGGGCCCTCAATATCACGGTCCTCGAGACCGCCGAGCCGGCGCTGGAGCCGTGCGAGCCCGAGAAGGCCAAGGTGATGGCCATGGCGCTGGCGCTCGGCCTGTTTGCGGGGACGGGTCTGGCCCTGCTGCGGGAATGGAAGGACCAGCGGCTGCGCTCCGCCGAAGAGATCTCCACCCTGTTGGCCCTGCCGGTGCTGGGCGCGATTCCCTCCGTGCGAGCCCTGCGCAACGGGTCTGCCGGACACGAGCGCAGAATCCAGCTCGATCCGGATTCGCGGGAAGCCGAGGCGTTCCGCACCTTGCGCACGGCGGTCTTCTTCGGGGCGCCGAAGGATGAGGCCCGCCGGATCTTGATCACCTCCGCCGCGCCCGGCGAGGGCAAGAGCACCATCAGCAGCAATCTGGGTATTGCCATGGCCCAGGCCGGCCAGAAGGTGCTGATCCTGGACACCGATCTCCGCCGGCCGATGCAGCACAAGATCTTCCAGTTGGATCGACAAACGAAAGGACTGAGCGCCGTGCTGGCCGGCCAGATGAGCCTCGAGGAGGCGATCGAGCGCACGGGCGAGGAGAACCTGCACGTTCTCACCAGCGGTCCGGATGTGCCGAACCCGGCGGAGATGCTCAACAGCGAGAGCTTCGCGCGGATCCTGGAGCAGGTGACGGCCCGGTACGACCGGATCATTCTGGATTCGCCGCCGGTGATTGCGGTCACGGATCCGTTGATTCTGGCGGCTCAGGCGGACGTCACGATTCTGGTCCTGCGGGCCGAGTCCTCCACCCGCCGGGTCAGCATGCAGGCCCGCGAATCCTTGGCCAGTGTGGATGCCCGCGTGCTCGGGGTGGCCGTCAATGATGTGCGGCACAAGGCAGGCCGGTACGGCTATTACAGCGGCTCCGGGTACTACTACTACTCGTACGGTGCGGATGGTCGCAAGAAGAAAAAGAGAGAACGGTCGGTCGCGGACGATCGGACGGAAGCGCCGGCCGGCGCCTTGTCCGGCAACGGGGAGCCGGCGGAATCCGCGCCGGAAAGTCCCCAGACCATGGCGCGAGGGACGGGATTGTGGAGAGGCGGCCCGCAGGCGGCGAGCCGGGATGACGAATGAGGATCTTCAAAGGACAGCCGCGGTCGGTAACGCCGGCATCGGTGGAGCCTCGCCCCTGTGGGGAGGTGTTCACGGATGTTCACTGTCACTGCCTGCCCGATCTTGACGACGGGCCGGCCGACCGGGCGGAGGCCGTAGCCCTGTGCCGGGCGCTGGTGGCCGATGGGATCCGCACGGTCGTGGCCACGCCGCATCAGCTCGGCCGGTACGCAGGAAGATACGGCGGATGCCGGATTCGCCGGGCGGTCGCCGAACTCAGTACGACACTGGCCGAAGCGGGCGTGCCGTTGACCGTCCTGGCCGGCGCCGACGTTCGGATCGACGAGCGAATCCCCGACCTCCTGGAATCCGGAGACGTCCTGGCCGTGGGTGAGGCCAGGCGGTATCTCCTGCTGGAGCTGCCCCACGAGGTCTTTGTCGATCCGCACACCCTGCTCGCGCGGCTGGCGGAAAAGGGCATCGTGGCGGTGATCACGCATCCGGAGCGGCATCCCTTCCTGGCCCGCAATCCCGCCTATGTGCAACGATGGGCCGAGTACCGTCCTTGCCTGCAAATCACGGCCGCCAGCTTTGGCGGCGGTTTCGGCCGGCTCAGCCAGGAGGCCGCCTGGGCCTTTCTCCACGCGCCGCTGCCGATCCTGGCGGCGACCGATGCCCACGGCGCAACGTCGCGGCCCCCGCGTATGACCCAGGCGTACACGCTGCTCCGGCAACGCTGGGGCCGGGCGGCGGCCCGGAGAATCTGTGTGGAGAATCCGCAGCGGGTCGTGCAGGGGCAGGACCTCGCGATGTCCGCGCCGCGGGGCGTGCCGGGGGAGGTGAGGCGATGAGAGTCCAGCCGGAGCCGATGGATCTTCGCCTGTCGCCGGAGCGGTGGCTCGATACGGGCATCGAGGCGATTCTGTACACCCTGCTGGCCTTTGGTCCCCTGGTCTTTGGGGTGGTCCACCCCTGGAGCGAGCAGGTCGTGATTCTGCTCGCTGCCGCGTTGAGCGTGGCCTTTCTGCTCAAGCTTGTCGTCTTTCGGACGACCCCTCTGGTACGGACGTGGGCCTACGTGCCCGTCGCGGTCTTTCTCCTGGTGGCGGCCCTCCAACTGCTGCCGCTGCCGTCGTCGCTGGTGGCCACGATCTCGCCGAACACCGCCGCGATCAAGACCGATCTGCTCGCCGATCTGCCGGATGCCGAGGAGGCGCTCTCGTCGATGACCTTGAGCTTCTACCCTCGTGCGACTCGGCGCGACCTGCGGCTGTCCCTGGCCGTGGCGGCCGTCTTCTTCGTGGTAGTCAACTTCTATCGCAACCCGGCCCGCATCAGGCGCCTGCTCGCCGCCATCGCGCTGGTGGGAGGGGGCGTGGCCCTGGTGGCCCTGGCCCAGGTCCTGACGGGCAGCGGCAAGATCTACTGGTTCGTGCCGACCTACACCAAGGTGGCCAACAGCGGTCCCTTCATCAATCACAGCCACTACGGCCAATTCCTGAATCTGTCCCTCGGGGCGGCCGTCGCGTTGCTGCTGGCGCGGTTGCACGAGGCCTTCATGGGCGACGAGTTGACGCCGGCACGGGTCGCCGACTACCTCAGCTCGCCCGAGGCGACGCCGGTCAAGCTGCTGGTCGGCATGGTGATCGTCGGCGTGGCGACGGTCTTCATTTCGCTGACGAGGGGCGGCATGGTCAGCATGCTGATCGCCGCGGGCTTCACCACTCTGATGCTCAGTTGGCGAAAGTCTCTGCGGGGCCGGGGCTGGATCATGGTCCTGTTGGCGCTGGGGGCCTTTCTGTGCGTGCTGTGGGTCGGCTTCGACCAGGTGTACCACCGTCTGGGGACGCTGAGCGAGTTCGACAAGGCCGAGGCCGGTCGCTGGCAGATCGTCAAGGATATTGCCTTGGCCTGGACGCGTTTCCCGCTCGTCGGGGTGGGCTTGGGCACGCACGAAGTGGTCTATCCGATGTTCAATCGCTCCACGATCGCGGCTTGGGCGATGCACGCGGAGAACGAGTACGCGCAGGTCGCCGAGGAGATGGGGGCGGTGGGGCTGGTCGCCCTGGTGATTTTCGGCGGTGTGGTCTGGATCAACTACGCCCGCTCGCTGAGGGGCAGTTCCATCCCGATCCGTTCGGCCGCGTACGGCCTGGGATTCGGCCTCCTGGCGATTCTGATTCACAGCTTCAGCGATTTCGGCCAGCATCTGCCCGCCAACGCCATGCTCACGGCCGTCACCTGCGGTCTGCTGGTCGCTCTGGGCCGTCGAAGAGCCAGGAAGGTGAAAAGCCAAGAAGGTCGGGGCGACCCCCGGTGGTTGCCCGCGGAAGGGCAGGCACAGGGGCCTGCCCCTACACCTTCCTCCCTTGGCGCCTTCTTGCCTTCGTGTCTGGCCTTCGCGTTACGGGTGATCGTCCTGGTCCTCGTCGTGGGCGTGTGGGTCTGGGCGGTACTCGGGGCCGATCGGGCTCGCAGCGCCGCCGCGCATTGGAACCAGGTGCTGGCCGCCGAGCGGCGGTTGGAGGCGGACCAGTGGCTGGCGGAGGAGGCCGACTACGACTTCCTGTTCACCCACGCGATTGCGGCCGTCGTGGCCGAGCCCGACAACATCGAATACCGCCACTGGCTGGGGGCCTACAAATGGCTGTCCCTGACGCCCTACATCGATCCTAACACCCAGCAGTTGCGGGAAGAGGCCCTGCCCTGGGCCCGGCAGATCACCGAGGAGCTGCTCGACGCACGGGTGGTGTGCCCGACCTTCGGGGCGACCTACTGCCTGGCGGGAATGATTGAGAGGTTCGTTCTGAACGACCCGAACGGCGCGGTCCATATCCGCCAGGGCTATGCGCTGGCCCCGTGCGATCCGACGGCCTGCTTTGCCGCCGCCCGGATCGATGCCGAGGAGGGCGAAATCCCGGAAGCCTTTGCGAAGCTGACGCGGGCGGTCCAACTCGACGGTCGCCTCTTCCGGCAGGCCGCGCAGGTGTGCATTCGCGACTTGGGCCGGGGCGATCTGGCCGTGCAACTGGCCCAGGAGGACCCCGGGCGACTCGCCCACGTCGGCAACGCGCTGAGCGCCGCGGATGGGGTCGTATCTCTGTCCGCGACGGCCGAGGTCGCGGCCGGTGCCGGTCGGCAGCTTGCCGAGCAGGCCCAGGCGAAGGCGTTCGAACAGTTGAAGGAGAAGTGCGAGCAGCCGGATGCGCCGGCCTCCGCCCATGCCTCCCTGGCGAATCTCCATCGCAAACAAGGAGACACGGAGGCGGCGATGCGGCATTACCGGCGGGCCCTGATGAAGGACTACAGCCAGGTGGGCTGGCATTATGCCCTGGCGCAGCTTCTGGCCGACCAGGGCCGCACGGAGGAGGCGATCCATCAGGCCCGAATCTGTCTGCGGCTGCGGCCCCAGTACACGGCGGCCAGGAAGTTGATCGAGCAGTTGTCGGTCCTTCCCCCGGCGGCGAAATAGCCGCTTCGCCGCGGAGGATCGTTGGTCGTGTGCTCGTAAGAGCATGACAAGCGTGTCGCGGATGTCCCCTCCGCGCTGCGAGGGCGAGACGCCTTCGACACGGCGCGGGCAGGATGCCCGCGACACGAGACGCCCTATGGCGTCACCGCAAGCGGGAGGCGCCCGCCGGTGGAAAAGTCGGCCGTCGCCGACGGGGACGGAGTCCGCCCGGACCGCACCGCCGCGCGACGCGGAAATCCCAAAAGAATTAAGAGTTTTTGTGTCGCCCCGCCGACACAAAAGCTCGGTTGGACGCCGTCGTGGGGGCGCTTTGGAGCTTTAGTCGGAAGGGCTGCTACTCGTGATGGGCGGCAGTAGTGCGAGACAGGACCTTCAAGGAGAGGAATCCCGCCTTCGTCTGGAGCGACGGAGGGTCAATGGGGTGGAACCGAGGGCGAAGATGGGGCATATTCGTACGGTTGGGACGGACCGGTACTGTCTCGGGGGCCAAGCCCTACGAGTCAGGTCTGACAGGACGCGGAACATGGTGGAACTGAGCGGCATCACGGGGGCGCCCTCCCTTGGGGC
>VGYL01000346.1 GCA_016872975.1 Planctomycetota bacterium | reverse complement strand
GCCGAAGAGGAGGTTCATGTTCTGAATCGCCTGGCCGGAGGCGCCCTTGGTCAAATTGTCGATCGCCGAGAAGACTACGACCGTGTCTTTGACGAACGTGGGGAACACGTGGCAGTAGTTCGTTCCTGTGACATCCTTGATCGCGGGGGCGGTCTTGAGGATCTGAACGAAGTGTTCGCCCCGGTAGAAGTCGGCATAGAGCGACAGCAGGCGCTCCTGGCTCACCTGGGCTTTCGGCCGGCAGTAGACCGTCGAGAGCATGCCGCGGTCGAACGGTCCGGCGTGCGGCTGGAAGAGGACCCGCACGGGCGAGCCCGCGACGGTGGTCGCGATCTGCTCGATCTCGGGCATGTGCCGGTGCACGCCGATCCCGTAGGGGAAGAGGTTCTCATCCATGTACGGGAAGTGAAATTTCGGCGTGGGGTTCTTGCCGCCGCCGGAAACGCCCGTCACGGCGTTGACGATGATGGAGCCGGTTTCCACGAGACCCTCCCGCAGCAGGGGGGCGAGGGCGAGCATGGCGCAGGTGGGAAAACAGCCGGGATTGGCCACCAGGCTGGTCTTGCGGATCTGTTCGCGGAACAACTCCGGCAGGCCATAGGCCGCGTCGGCCAGATTGGCCGTGTCGGTGTGAGGCGTCTTGTAGTACTGCTCATAGACCTTGACGTCCTTGAGCCGGTAATCGGCGCTGAAGTCGATCACCTTGACGCCGGCCCGCAGCAGCTCGGGCACGAACTGCATGGAGACCTTGTGAGGCAGGCAGCACAAGGCCACGTCCGCGGAATCCGCCAGCTTCTGGAGGTCCAGAGGCTCGACCGGCAGCTCGCAGCGGCCCCGGAATTCCGGAAATATCTCCTGCATCAGGCCGCACTCTTCCGGCAGCGCGGTCAGGTACGTGGGCTTGGCCTCCCCGTGCCGCAGCAGGATGCGGATCGACTCGGCCCCGGTGTATCCACTGGCCCCAATGATCGCAACGCGTATCATAGCAACTCCTCGTAGGGCGAGCGTCCCCGCTCGCCAGGAAGCATCGTGCCGAATCGCACGATCTACTTAGAAAAACAGCCGCTAAGATCGTCTCGGCGGCTGTCATAATCCCGTTGGTTGTCCTGCGGATTAACGCTTCGAGAACTGGAATCTCCGCCTGGCGCCGGCCTGCCCCGGCTTTTTCCTCTCGACCATGCGCGGATCGCGCGTCAAGAGTCCGTTGTCCCGCAGAGCGCCGATGTAATTCTCATCGTACGTTCTCAAGGCCCGGGCGACGCCCAGCAGGGTGGCGCCCGCCTGGCCCGTGATGCCTCCACCGCGCACGTTGACGAAGACATCGAAGGACTTCTCCGCCTGTACCAGCTTCAGCGCGGCCAACGCGGCTTTGCGGTCCTGATCTCTGTGGAAGTAGTCGTCCAACTCTCTCTTGTTGACGAGGAACTTGCCGCTGCCCGGCCGCAGCCGCACGCGGGCCACGGAGGTCTTCCGCCGGCCGGTGCCCCACCAGTAACCGTATTTCTGCTTGCCCTTGTTCCCGGGACCGATCGCCGCTTTCGATTCGGGGGCCGGCGCCTGCGGGGGCTGCTCCACTACCGTATTCTCAGGTTTATTCTCTGCCATGGTTCTCTTGTTCCGCTTAGAACAGTTCTACTTTCTCGGGTTGCTGAGCCTGATGCTCATGCTGGGGGCCGCGAAAGACCTTCAGCTTCTTCAAGGCCCGCTTGCCCATCTGGGTCTTGGGGAGCATCTTGCGGACGGCCGTCTCGATGACCCATTCCGGCTTCTTCGCCATCGCCTGGGCGAAACTGACGTACTTGTGCCCGCCCGGATAGCGCGAATAGGAATCGTAGGTCTTGGTCTCAGCCTTCGTTCCGGTCAGCTTGATCTTCTCGGCGTTGACTACCACGATGAAATCCCCGCAATCCACATGGGGCGTCCACGTCGGCTTGTCCTTGCCCATCAACCGGACGGCGAGTTCAGCGGCCAGACGGCCCAAAATCGCCCCATCCGCATCCACCAGCAGCCACTTGTGCTGCACCTGACCTTCTTTGGCCATAAAGCTTTTCATAGACGTACTCTCTTCTTTCCAACGTATAGAAACCCTGGATTTTAGCAGACTCCCAGGCCCTGTCAAACGATTTTGCGCGGAATTTGCGCATTTTGCGAGCAAAAGGGGTCAGTCCTCGGATTTCAGTATGAGCAAAAGGGGTCAGTCCTCGGATTTCAGTATGAGGGCTTTGAGCTCTCTGAGGCGTGGGCTCGTGCCGTCCTCTACGCTACGAATGTAACCGGAGATGTTCGCCGGATGGCCGCCCCCGAGCCGCTGTGCCAGCCAAGCATTGGACACTGTGGTGCGGCCCCGGATGTACCAAGCCAGCACGCACTTCTCGGGCGCCCCTTTGGCCAAGGATCCAAGCCTCTCTGGCGAGAGGCTCAGCCGCGCCATTCCGATCTCGCACAGCCGTTCGGCCTGCCGTTCCTCGTGTTCTTCGATCGCCTCTCCACCCAGGCTCCCGCTCGCCTTGCCGGAACGAATGCCATCCAGCCGATCCAGCAGAGAGTCTACGAACGATTCGCTGCCCAAGCACCATCCCCGGCGAATCCCCGACCAGTCCTGATCCACTTGGGCCCGGTCATCGCCCGAGGCGAGCTTGGCCACCTGCTCATCCATGAACTGCCGGTATTCCAGCCGGCCCTTCCGGTCATCGCGAAGATCGTGGGCCCCCAATACCCGTTCCACGCACAGCCACGGCGGCCGACGATCCGGCCCCAGATATCCGGGGTAGCTGCTCCAGACGTAGTCCTCCAAGCGGCCGCGATGCGGATCGAGCAGGGCCGCCCGCGCCGGGTTCAGGTGGATGTACACGCTGACCACGGAGAAATAGGGTCCCGCGTCCGCCTCCACCGCCAGGGCCTTGTATCGGCCTTGAAGAAGATGACCGCACTGGCGGTGCCGCCGATTGAATCGCTGCGTGTACGTTCCTTGCAGCCACTTCATCCCCGTCACCAGGTTGGCCTGGGGCGTCTCCAGGAGCAGGTGGTAGTGGTTGGACATCAGGACATAGGCGTGAATCTGCCAACCGGTCCGGCCGCAGGTCTGCCCCAGCAGCGACAAGAACATCTGCCGGTCTGTGTCATCCGCGAAGATCGCTTCTTGCCGATTCCCGCGACTGAGCACATGGTATACCCCGCCCGCATATTCGATTCGCGGCTGTCTTGGCATGTCCGTAACCGTACCGAAATCGACCAATGATGTCAAATCCTATTTCCGAGGACTGACCCCTTTTCCTCTCGGCTGTCTTGGCATGTCCGTAACCGTACCGAAATCGACCAATGATGTCAAATCCTATTTCCGAGGACTGACCCCTTTTCTCGCTACCGAAATCGACCAATGATGTCAAATCCTATTTCCGAGGACTGACCCCTTTTCCCCACCCCGCCCGCATATTCGATTCGCGGCTGTCTTGGCATGTCCTTAACCGTACCGAAATCGACCAATGATGTCAAATCCTATTTCCGAGGACTGACCCCTTTTCCTTTTCTCCCTGCGCGGCTGTTCCAGCGAATTGTTCTTCTGGCGTTCCCGGGCCCAGTCGGAAGTGGACCTCGTTCTCAAGACCGGCGACCAGATGCAGGCGTTTGAGATCAAATGGCAGCCGAAACGAGTCGTCAGCCGCGCCTTCTCGTCGATGTACGGCATCGAGGTGCACCAGATCAGCTCACACGATTTCCTCCCCTGTGCGCCTTGGATGACGTGGAAATAAGCTGCGCCGGGGCAGAAGCACAAGTAGGGGGTTTTTCTTGAGGCCGGTGTGGTATACTGACATTGGGTCTGGTGTGGCTAAAGGCACAATGCGAAAGTGGGAACAGTGAGGGCGCAGGTATGGGAGTGACGCACGTTACCGTAACGGTTCGCAACTCGGCACAGCCGGAGAAGACGTGGGACGGACTTTTCCTTGTGGACACGGGATCGGTGGATTGCCTGGTACCCGGCAAGCATCTCAAGGCGATTGGCTTGCAGCCGCGAGGAAAGCGTAGTTACGAGCTCGCCGATGGCACGGAGATCACGCTGGACATTACCACGGCGGAAATCGAATTCATGGGGGACATCGTCGGTTCCACCATCATTTTTGGCCCCGACGACGCCGAGCCGATCCTGGGGGTGACTGCCCTGGAATCCGTGGGGATTGAGGTGGATCCGCAAAGCCAGCGGCTGAAACGGTTGCCTGCAGTGCGCCTGAAGTAAGGCAAGACCGGCTGGCCGTGCAGCATAGGCCATGGGCGACGGCCATCAGATGTGGTCGTTCCGGGCGTAGAGGTCGTAAAGCTCGCGGAGGCAGGCGCGCAGGTTGCCTTGGTGGCGTTGGTAGAGGCTATCGAGGAGTTCCGCGGGAATGGGGTGGCCCTGCGGCAGCAATTCGGCGACGATCTCCCTCAGCAATTCCGGGCTGGTGGTGCATTCGAGGAGCGTGGGCAGCCGGCCGGGATGGTGGGCGGTGATGACGACGCCGTAGGCGTGCGTGATGGTGTAGCGCTTCATGATCGCCCAGTCGGACCGGCGGATCAGGTCGGCCCCGTCCAGCAGGACGATCTGATCCCGCGTCATCTCCGCCAGGAGCCGTCGGCAGGCCGGGGTATCGAGGGGGCAGGTGTCGTTCACGAAGATCAGTCTCGTCTTGAAACCCTCTTGCTCGAGTCTCTGCCGGAGATCTTCCAGGAGCGTGGTCTTGCCGGAGCCTTCCGGACCGACAATGGCGCCCCGGTAATTCATGTCGTGCAGGCGGACGAGAAGCCGCTCGAAGGTGGTGTTCTGCAGGCGGTAGCGGATCGCGTGGACCCGCTCCACCGCGAAGGGGTTGTCTTTCGCCTTCATCGCGGTGTATCCAGAATGACCTCCCGGCCGGTGGGAGAAACAGTGATTTCCTGGCGGGCGATCTCAGAGCCAGGCGAACTGGTCAACTCCAAGGCCCAGATCAGCGAGATGAGCCTGCCGGAGAAGCTGTACGGACTCTCGGGCAGGGTGAAGGAGAAATCCTTCGTGCCGTGGGCGCCGGGCTTGTCCAGCCGCTGCGTCTGGACCACGCCCACATCCCGGGTGCCTTTGCCCGTCGTGTACCAGAACAGTGACAACTCCAGGTGTCGCGGACTCGCATCGAGATTCCAGCGGATCGTGCCGTACACCGTCTCACGGGGCGCGAAGGCGGTTCTACTCTTGTCGAATGTGACGGCGAGTCTGTCCATGTCGAGGCTCCTTTAGCTGGCGGACGGCATCACGGCGATCTTGAACGACTCCTTCACGTCCGGCCAGCCCTTGATACGGCCGTGCAGATCGAGGTTCCAGAGGATCTTGTTGTTCTCGGCCTCGAAGGAGTGCATCGTGTCCGGCGGCAGGACGAACCCGACTTGCCCGGCGGCGATCTCCCGGGCCTCGGAGGTCCGATAGAGTTCCATCTCGTAGAAGGTGTTGCGATCCGCATAGGTGCTCGTCCCCCGGCGGTACTTGGCCTCCTCAACGCCGCGCAGCGTCACCGTGAGCTCCTGGATACGGCTGCTCTGGCCGGCGAAGCTCCAGCTCAACTCCGCCGTCCCGCCCAGGGGCACCACTCTGGAGCTCAGTTCCAAGGTAGGACGCGGGTTGAATGTGGCCAGGAGTTGATAAACCACACCCCCCATGAGTCCCACGCCGATGGCCACAAAGGGCAGCAGGAACAACGTGCCGAACCAGCTTGGATCGCCGTGTCGGAAGTCGTTGATGGCATTGACAACAAAGATCGCGAGGATGCCGTTCCAGAACAGAGCGAAGACGGTCACCCCCAGGAACTTCGCCTTGGCCGAGGCGCTGGGCCGGAGAGTTGCCCGGCCGCTGCCGGCTACCCGCAGGGTGGCGAGGGCATCTTGGGGCTCCCCAACGCGGTATTTTGCGTTGGGGACCCCTTGCCCTTGCGTGTCGCGGGCATCCTGCCCGCGATTCGAGGGCGGCCCCGGACCGAAGGGCCGCTGCGCGTCCGGCTCGTCACGGGAAGCGAGGCCAAGATGGCCTCGCGACGCAAGGGCGGGAAGGGTTCCCAAACGCGCTTCATCGCGTTTGGGGTCCCCACGCCCTCGCCACGTGCCGACCAGACCTCCGACGCCGATGAGCAGGAAGATCAGCGGAAAGGCGAGCGCCAGTCCAATCGCCAGACTGTCCCGCTTGAGCACGGCCTCGCCAGGGTTGACGGGATTCACGTAGCAGAAGCCCTCTTGCCCGGACGGGTATCTCTGCACGAGTCGTTGTGTACCCGAATAGCTATCGGACCCTGTGTAATTGCGTTTGTAGGCCGAGCCGGTGTACGGCCGGCCGCCGTACTCGTAGCGGTAACTGACGGCGAAGGCATACGGCTCCTTGCCGCCGCTTCGTTCCCGCACCTCGCTGCTGACGATCGTGCAGGGCACTTTTTGCCAGGATCGCTGTCCCAGCGCCCGCCCGAACTCGCGGATCATGAAGATCTCAAACAGCGAGCCCATCCCCAAGAAAAAGAGAAAGAACAGGGACAGCCCGAGTCTGCCGGGGATCGACCGAAGCCTGCCTCCGGCATTGCGTCCGTGAGAGTCCATCCTGACCATATCCGGGCTCCTTTCGAAAGACGTACTCGGCATTATACCGATGAACCGGCTTTTCAAGAACCCCCTGCGAGAGTGTGTGAGAAGCCAGCAGTCCCTGGGTGGCATCGTCAAGCGGAGTCTTCGGAGCTTGGCGATGGCGGATTTCCACCGTGCGCCGGACCATCGCCAAGACCTACCGGCCTTGACGATGCCACCCTTTTCACACACCCTCTGAGTTCAAGTTTCGCCCTTTTCACGGGCGTATTGTGTCCATGTCACCGCGAGATTCGGTACGATTTTGAGGCCCTGCGGGACGCAAAGGGTGCCGAAAAAGCCGTCGAGACG
>VGYL01000345.1 GCA_016872975.1 Planctomycetota bacterium | reverse complement strand
CTCTCATTCGCCCGATCGCGGCGGCCGATCCACATCTCGTTCGGCTGCTCGCTGCACCAGGCGAGGGCCTGGTTCGAGCCGGCGATCTCGTAGCGCAGGCAGTTCTTCCGCCCCGCGGTCACCTGCGAGACCCATAGGCACCCCCGGGCCCCGCCCTCGAACCGCAGCAGGACGCAGCCATAGTCCTCGGTGGCGATGTCGATCGATTCGGTCTTGACCGCCGTCTTCTCCTGCTTGCCCTTGAACGTCTCGACCTCGCCCAAGGGCCGCTGCCGCACCGGGTGCACGGTCGAGAGATCGGCACAGACTGCCTCGACTTCCAGGCCCGTGATCGCATGGATCAGGTCCAGCCAGTGCGTGCCGATATCGGCGATGGCCCGCAATTCGCCGCCCTCTTCGGCCAGCACCCGCCAGTTGTAGTCGGTCGGATGAAAGAGCCAGTCCTGCACGTAGCTGCCGCAGACGGAATAGATGCGGCCCAGGTCGCCCCGCTTCATCGTGTCGGCGGCTTCGATGTTGAGCGGATAGTAGCGGATGTTGTAGTTGACGCCCGCCGCATAGCCGCTGCGCCAGGCCAACTCGACCAGCTCGGCGGACTCCGCGGACGTCATCGCCAGCGGCTTCTCGCACAGGACGTGCTTGCCCGCGTTCAGCGCCGCCTTGGCCATCGGATAGTGCAGCCGGTTCGGCGTGGCCAGGTGCACCACCTGCACGCTCTTATCCCCCAGGATCTCCTCGAAGCTCGTGTAGGCCTTAGGCAGTCCCAGGGTGTTGGCCGCCAGTTCCGACTCGCCCTTCGAGACGCCCAGAATCCCGGTGACCTGCACGCCGAGGCGTCCCAGCGCCTCCACGTGCACCGGCCCGATGAACCCGGCCCCGACGACCGCCGTGCGGATCTTCTGCATACTCGTATCTCCTTAAAGGCCATAACCACCCGCCACGGTACCACCCCCCAGGGCCTCTGTCAACCGCCGCGGGGCAATGCCTGCGCGGGAGGGTGCATGACCGTTCCTGCGCGGCTGTCCCGGCCGGTCCCGACCGCCGCCGGAAAAGGGGACATTCTACTTTTCCCTCCCGGAAGGGGAAAAGTAGAATGTCCCCTTTTCCTTTATGCCACCCGGTCTTAGCTTTTGAGCGGACCATTGCCCATTCAAGGCGAGGCATCGATGCGGAACAAGGACGCGGGTAACCCGGCGCTGTTGCACAGGTTCGGCACATCGGTGTTCCCCCAGGCGAAGCGCACGGCCACGGGGCGGCGGACGTGCTCGCTCTGGACTACGACCGTGTCGCCCTCGATCCGGGCCGCGGCCGGCCGGAAGACCTTGTCGGCCCCGGCGATGGCAAAACACGTCGGTGGCCGGTCGTCGCGGGTTCGCAGGCCGCCTTCAACGTGCCGAAAACGGATGCGAATGCGGTCGCCTTCGACGGACATCGAATGGTAGATCGGCCCCTGGTACGCTCCGGCACGACCGTAGACCGCTCCCAAGGCCCAAAGGGCCAGGCGGCGCGCCACCGGTTGCTTCTGGGGAAAGTGCAGCACGTTGGTGGCGTCGATATCCATCGTCAGGGCCAGGCCGGTATGGGGCACCTCTTGGAGCACCAGCAGTTGTGATTCGCGCTGGACCGCGTACGCGTCGGGGCTCGACTGAGCCCAGCCCTCGCACGTATACGGAGCGGGCTGGACCATGCCCACCGGGAAGTCACCCTGGCCCCAGCGCCGGCGCCAGTCGGCAATCATCGTTTCCAGGAGGGTCCGGCTGTGCTCGGCCCAGAACAGATTCCCCAGCCCCTGGTACGTGATGGCTCCCCGGATGCCATAGGGGATCAGCGGCTCGATCATCCCGTGGTAGAGGCAGGCGGGCCGGTGGTTCGACGCACGCGGATCGACGGGGACCTTGGGCTTGGCGGGCGGCTTCGTGCCGGTCGCCCGGGCCTAGCCGTCGGCACTCTGCCAGGCTGCCAACGCCTTCTCATGGTCGGCCTGGACCCGGACGGGATCGAACGTCGCCAGTTGCCGGCTCCAATAGTCGAGAATCGGTTGCAGCGCGGGATTCGCTTGCAGAGCCTCCCGGCTCGTCCAGGCCTCGATGCGCGATCCGCCCCAGAAACTCTGCATCAGGCCCACCGGTGTCTTCAAGTCCTCGTGCAATTGCCGCGCGAAGAAGTAGCCGACCCCCGACATGTCCGGGACACTCGCCGGACTGCATTCGACCCAACGGCCTTCGCAATCCGCCTGCGGCTCATCGGCCATCCGGCGGCCGACCATGAAGAAGCGGATTCGTGGATACGTGGCCGCCGCGATCTCCTGTTTGGCACGATCGCACCGCCGCACCGGCCAAAAGAGGTTCGAGGGCCCGCAGCAGAGCCAGACCTCGCCCACCACCACGTTCTTCACGCGCAGGACCCCGCCACCGGAGCCACGGACGACCATCTCCAGTCCCTGCTCCTGCGCCTCGAGGGCCGGCAGCAGGACGCGCCAGCGGCCGTCGTTCCCGGCTTGCCCCGTGGCCATTCTTCCCGCGAGCGCCACCGTCACTTCCTCGCCGGGCGCCGCCCAGCCCCAGAGGGGCGCCGCCCGGCCGCACTGCAACACCATGTTGTCGCTGATCACCGCCGGGAGCCGCAACTCGGCCCCCGCCGCAACCCAGCAGACCAGCAGTACGTCAACTAGGCTCGCACGCCACAGCCATTTCCCGATCATGTTTCCACCTCATCCCTTGCCCCGGAATCAGCCAGGGCGGCGATATGACGCGGTGTCAATCTTGGGCTTCGTTCCGGACAGGGAACAGGAGGCGCCATAGAGGGCGAGGCGAGGCACATCCAGAATCACGGATAATGGTGTGGTCGCCTCGCGGTGGCGGCGGAACTGAAGGCCCCTGGTTATCACGCTTTCGTGACGTCCAACTCCGGCATCGGGTAGTGTTTCCTGTTCAAGGTGAAGATGCATCCTCCAGTCTGCATGGCGGTTGCGGCCAGGATGCAGTCATGCACGTCCACGCCGTGGCTGGGATGCCAGCGCCGATACAAGACGGCGCCAAGGTCCACGACCGACTGGTCCACGGGGGCGGTTCGGAGTTCGCCCAGCAGCAGCATGGTCGCCTGCTCTTCCTCCGGGCGCATGAAGAAGACAATCTCGGCCCGCTGCAAGGCTCCGGTCCACAGCTCGTGCCCGCTCTCACCGCGGAGAGCCCCCAGCAGCTTGGCGGCCTTGCGTTCGCCCCGGAGGTGCCAGATCAGGACGTCGGAATCGATATACGCTCTCATCGCGTGTGCCTCCGCATCGCGCCGCGAAAGGCCCGGCGGGCTTTGGCGACGGTCCGCTGCGGCCCTTCCCTACGCGACCAGGCCCCCAGCGTCCGTTCGAACACGTCCCCTTCCTCAGACTGGACTTTCTCGCCATACAGCCGGACCGCCTCCTCAATGACCGCCTTCTTGGTCGTGCCCGTCTGCCTGGCCAGAGCTCCAATCTTGCGGATGGTCGACTCATCCACGCGTGCCGAGAGTATCTTATCCGTGGGAACTCCTTTCTTACGTTTACAGCATAACGTAAGAACCAGACTTGGGCAAGGCGGTTCGTGCCGCACCGGCAGGGGCGGCTTCCTTGTCGTTCGGCGACGACGTCTTCAAGCATGCCCTGGCGGATGGCAGGTCAGACGAATCACGCGACCCGCCGCGACCGAACCTCCTTGGCGATCTTCGCACCGACCGCCCGCTCCGTGACCTTCAGATCGAAGCTGGTCTGCAGGTTCAACCAGAACTGCGCTGTCGTCCCGAAGTAGCGCGCCAGCCGGAGGGCCGTATCGGGCGTGACGGAACGCCGTTCCCGCACGATCTCGTTGATACGAGGAGCAGGCACCTTGATCTCCAGCGCCAAGGCATGGGCACTCATGCCCAAAGGAGCAAGGAATTCCTCGCGCAGGACTTCTCCCGGATGGATAGGCCGCATCTTGTTGAGCGGTTTCATGATCTGGTCTCCTCAATGATAGTCGACGATCTCCACGTCAAAGGCGTTGCCGGCTTCGAAGCGGAAGCATAATCGCCATTGATCGTTAATCCGAATGCTCCACTGGCCTTTGCGGCTTCCGTGCAAGGGCTTCAACCTGTTGCCCGGCGGAACACGAAGGTCTTCGATGCCACAGGCGTCGTCCAACATCTGCAGTTTGCGCTCGGCAACGCGCGATATCGCCCTGAACTGGAGCGGACAGTTGCCCTCAAACAACGCCTGTGTATCCTTGTTATGGAAGCTCCTGATCATAGACACAGGCTATAACGTGGGGCATTAAACGTCAAGCGAACACTTCCTGATGAGTTTGGACGGACACAACCGGTAATCGCGCCGCTCCAGTTGCTTCGGTGATTTGCCTCGCGCCGGCCAACGTGTGGTTGTAGGGTGGGGCTTGCCCCACCAGGAAGCCGGACCCAAGGAAAGCGGTGGGGCAAGCCCCACCCTACACATTACCGAACTTGCTCGTCAAAACGCATAAGGCGGAACTCCAAACCGGTACGGCATTTCGCAAGTCCTGAGACTACAAGGAGGAGGTTGCTTCGTCGCCGGGCTCCTCGCAATGACATGATTGCTTCGTCGCTGAAGCTCCTCGCAATGACATACTGGGGCGCCCGATGTCATTGCGAGCGAGGCTCGCCGAGCGCGGCAATCCTGTCATGGCGAGACCCGACGCGCAGCGGCGCTTCGCGCCAAGGGCGACGAAGCAACCTCACCCATAGTCGCGGTACTTGTGAAACGCGGTACTGGTCGGTCGGCTCAACGGGGACTTCAGCTCGCGGTGATTTCGCCCGTTGGGTCGATGTCTACTTGTCCCTGGAGGGTCTTGGCGGAGGCGAATTCGTAGTCCTGGGCCCCGCGCAGGAGAACGCGGTGGCGGTCCGCTTCCAGGTGGAGCGTCTGTTCGGGGTTTCGGTGCCGCAGGACGTTGGCGAGGAGGAAGACCTTCTCCAGGCCGTCGCCGGTGCCGTAGTTGGCGAGCTCATCCGGCTGGGCCAGGCGATTGGCATCGTAGATGGAAGCGCCGGGCAGGCAGGTGAGCCACTCGTGGACTTCCTCGATCGACAGGGATTTCGTCTTTTCGAGCGCGACGGGATTGCGCTCGACGGCTGCCTTCACGAAGGGCGCCCACGCGCAGCTTTCCAGGTCCCGGAAGGCATGGAAGGCCAGGTCCGCAACCGTGTTGTGGGCACGAGCCCCGTGCAGGTACGCGATGATCTCTTCGCGGCTTTGCTCGACGGACAGCCGGATCGCGCCGGCGGAGAGGAAGTTCCGGTCGGTGCCGGGCAGGTCGGCCTCGATGTGGACGAAAGTCGTCAGGTCCTCGAGGAGCTGGTCCACCTCCGGGATCAGGGGGGCCAGGACTTTGCGCAGGGCCTCCCGGCCGCGCGGCGTGCGGACATCGGTCTTGTGGCGGGTCAGGAACTCGCAGAGCAGGTCGCACCGCACGCGGCCCGGCAGCTCGTACGGCCCCAGATCCTCCTCGGAGACCTCGGCCAGCAGCTTCTCATGGGTCGAGTCGCCGATCTTGTAGGGGCTGCCGTGCTCGTAGGCATACAGGACTTCGGCCGGCATGAAGCGTGCCCGTCCGTGACATTCCCGGCAGATCTGGAAGTGCTTCTGGTAGCGCGTCACGGCCCGCAAAAAGCTGGCGAAGACGGTGAAGGTCAGCTCGGTCGAGAGATACTCCGCCAGCCGGGACCGGAAATGCTCGTAGGCTTTGGGGTCAATGGTCGCATCGCCGTATAAGCAATGGATGTACCCGGTATTGTGGGCGACGACGGTGACCCGCTCGTTGCGCAGGGCCCGCTGGGCCTTGTCGGAGATCTCGGTGCCGTTGAACCACATGGCCTTGGTCACAAGCCGGCGGTTGTTGGTCAAGATGCCGTCCTGGAGGTCGAGGAAGTTCTGCGAGTGCAGCGGAGTCAGGATCATGTAGATGTCTTCGAGCGGGACGCCGCCCACGATAAAGGCCGCCGCGGCGTACAGGGCCGCCAGGGAGACGCACTCGCCCGCCGCCTTGCCGTAGCCGGGCTTGAGCCGAAAGGCGTCCATCGCCTCGACCGTCTCGGTCTTCCAATACGGGATGACCTCGGTCGTGTACTTGTCCAGCCCGAAGTGCTTGCGGATATCGACGTCGAAGTAGTACTGGTCGCCCTCGTAGCCGAACAGGGCGTTGCTCTGGGCGATCTGTTGCGGCGAGAGATACCGGGCGAAACGTCGGAGCTCGGTGTCGCGGTCGGTCAGGCCCCAGGTCTCCAGGTCGAGGTTGAAGTCGAACTCGTCCATGATGAACTGCCGCAGCCGCATGAGCCTGCGGTAGGAGCCCTTGCCGGCGAGCTTGCGGAACGTCTCCAGTTCCCGCCATTTCCAGAGAATCGGGCTCATGATGTTCGCCAGCACCAGGCTGTACATCAGCTCCGGAAAGACGAAGATCTCCATGTCCGACAGCGTATAGGCCGACGAATACTTCTCGATATCCTTCATGTCCATCCTTATTCCTCGGGCAAGGCCCCTACCTGGCTTCCATCCCGGCACCTATACGCTCCACCGGCCGCATGAGTTTACCACGTCCGCCGATATTTGGAAGCCCGCGCAGCGGCTCCTCCCAGGGCAATCGCAAACTCGCAAGACATGGTTGGGTGGCAGCGGCAAGCGGAGTCTTCGGAGCTTGCCGATGGTTTCGCCCGTCGCCATCGGCAAGGCCTGCGCAAAGCCTACGGCCTTGCCGCTGCCACCCGTCGCCTTCAGCCGGGTCCAGACCGCGCAGCGACTCAAGACGTTGCAGGCGTGGAAGGCAGGACTGTTTCAACCCGCGTAAACGCGGAACTCCAAAACGGCTCCAGCACTGAAGATGCGATTGCCCTGGATGATTCGCCCGCGTCTTGACGAGCAGTCCCCGAACCGCGACAATAGTTCCATACGATCGATCTTGGTGGT
>VGYL01000344.1 GCA_016872975.1 Planctomycetota bacterium | reverse complement strand
GATGCCAACTACCGCTCCGACGGCCGCGACTACGACCACGGCGACTTCGATTGGAAAGATGCGAACCTCCCGGCCCACGAACTCGACTGGCTGCGACAGGATCTTGCCCGGTGCCGAGGCCCGGCCGTGGTGTTCACGCATCAGTTGCTGGACGGCACCGGCGCGGTCTACGTGAAGAACGCCTCCGAGGTCCGCCAGATCCTCGAAGCCTCCGGCAAAGTGGCGGCCGTCTTCCAGGGCCACCATCATCCCGGCGCTTACAGCCGGATCGAGGGCATTCACTACTACACCCTCAAAGCCCTGGTCGAAGGCCGCGGCGCAGACAACAACGCCTACGCCATCGTCGAGGTACATCCGGATGGAAGCATGATCGTCACCGGCTATCGCCAAGCGACAGGCATGGAACTTGCGCACGTCTGCGGGACACGGAGTACGCCATCGCCAATCTGCGCTTGACGCTGCCACCCGAGCGTCCGTCTCTGTGGCTCGTCCTGCAACAAAGGGTGGCTCACATATTCGTGCCCGAACCATCGTCAAGGCCCGAGGCCTTGGCGATGCCACCCAGTCTTCTGCCGCGCGAGACAGGCAAGGCGGGGGTGGCATCGCCAAGACCAAAGGTCTTGACGATGGCTGG
The DNA here is from genome assembly GCA_016872975.1 of Planctomycetota bacterium. GTDB lineage: Bacteria > Planctomycetota > Phycisphaerae > Sedimentisphaerales > Anaerobacaceae > PLanc-01. The sequence continues at coordinate 6,329 of VGYL01000344.1, read as the reverse complement.
CCGTAGGCGGAAGGGGCCACAGATCCAAGGCTGAACTGTCGTCAGGCCCAGAGACTTTGGCGATGGTTCAGTGGGCCGGGAAGCTGTCGCGATCAATCGGGATCGGGCCGGAGCCGGTACCATCCCAGTCTGCGGCGCTGGAATAGCGCCACTGGTCCGGCGTCTCGACGAGCCCTCTTCGCACGGGATTGTGGTGGATGTAAGGCACCGCGTCGATCAGGATCGGAACGCTCACGATGTTCCTGTCGTAGCCGCCGCCTTTTTGCCAGAACTCATAGGGGCGGGTTCGCTGGCCTGTAGCCAGAAGGCGCAGACCCTGGGGATTGCTGGTCTTCAAGTACTGAATCGCCCTGCGCGCCACGGGCTGCTTGATGGCCTGGAGGATCGTTGAGATCGAATACTGCTCTCCTCTCGGGCACACGATCAAATGTACATGGTTTGGCATGAAGACATAGGCCCAAAGATCAAACGGATGTTCGCACCGTGCTCTATCGATCGAATCTACCAGCCAGAAGCCCGTTCGTTCTCGGGATAGAAACGACTGACCTCGGTAGCAACTGAAAGTCAATTCATGGGCGTGTCCCGCTCTGTTCCATCGCTCGCATCGCTTTGTGTATCTCACTCCGTTCCGCATAGAATCACCCGGCGTGTCTACGTGCGTTCCTCTCGCCTCAAATCGAAGTCATCCGGGTGGCAGCGTCAAGCGCAGCTTGGCGATGGCTTGACCTTCGCCGCGGGATGCCACAGATACTCAAGGTCCAGCCATCGCCAAGGCCTTCGGCCTTGACGCTGCCACCCACAATTACCCATATGTCAGCCATTCGCAGAGTTCTCACACGATTGCCGTGATGGCCTTTCGCACGCGCTCCGGGGTCATGGGCAGTTGGAGCAGGCTGGCGCCGGTGGCGTCGTGGATGGCGTTGGCGACGACGGCGCCGACGAGGATGATGGCCGGCTCGCCGCCGCCGTGGGCGGGCTGATCTTTGCGGTCGAGCAGGACCGTCTCGATCTTCGGCACCGCGGAGAAGCGGGGCAGCTCGTAGGTGTCGAAGTTGCGGTCGAGGATCATGCCGTTACGGAAGTGGATGTCCTCGGTCAGCGCGTAGCCCAGGCCCATCGTGATGCAGCCTTCCACCTGGATCGCGGCGCCCTGCGGATTGACGCACAGGCCCATATCCTGGGCGCAGACCACCCGTTTGACCTGGACGCGTCCGGTGCGCTTGTCGACCTGGACCTCGGCGATCTCGGCGACCCAGGTGCCGACGTCCGTGCCGACCGCCACGCCCAGTCCGCGACCGCTGGGGGTGGGGGCGGGCTTCCAGCCAAACCTTTCCGCGGCGGCCTCGAGGACACGGATGGCACGCTGGTCCTTGAGGTTCTTGAGTCGGAACTCGAGCGGGTCCATCCGGGCCTGGGCGGCCATCAGGTCGATCTGCGACTCGCGGGCGAAGCAATTGGTGTTGTTGGCGGGGGCGCGCCAGGGACCGGTGGCGAAGGGGTGCGCCGCGCCGCCGAAGCTGGTCGTGCGATGATGCGGGATGTCATAGAAGTGGGCCGCGCCGCGTTCGCCGGCGGCGTAGACGCTGTAGTCCCAGAACGCCGGCTTGCCGTCCCGGGTGAGGCCCGACCGGATCGTCACGACCGCCGCCGGACGGAAGGCGTCGAAGAAGAACTCCTCTTCCCGGGTCCAGCACACCTGGACGGGCTTGCCGGTCGCCCGGGATAGCCGGGCCGCCTCGATGGCCTGCGTGTTGGCGGAGCCCTTGCCGCCGAAACCGCCCCCGACGAAGGGCGTGATGACGCGGACATTGCCGAGGTCAAAGCCGAGGGCCTTGGCGAGCTGGTCCTGGGCGGGGAACGGCGTCTGCGTGGCCAGCCAGACCGTGACCTTGTCGCCCTCGACGTGGGCCAGGGCCGTATGAGTCTCCATCGCCGCGTGGGCCTTGTAACCGTCGAGATAGGTCTGCTCCACGACGAGGGCCGCCATCTGGCGACCTTCTTCGAGGTCTCCACCCTGGGCCACGGTTCGGCCGCTGCCGGCGTTCTTGACCAGATGATCGAAGATCGTCCGATTGTCGAGCTGGGAGGGCGAGGGGGTGAACTCGGCCCGGACCCTGGACAATGCCTGGTTCGCCTGGTCGGGGTCCGCGTGCAGCACGGCCACCAGGTCACCCTCGCGGACCACGGTGACGCCCTCCATCTTCTCGGCGGCAGAGGTGTCCACGTTCTGCAGTTTCGCGCCGTGGGCCGGCGGCCGGAGGAGGCGGGCGTACAACATGCCCGGCAGCCGGACGTCGCCGGCGTACAGGGCTTTGCCTGTGACTTTGTCCACCGCGTTGCGCTGCGGGCAGGGCTTGCACATCACCTTGAACTCGGACGGGTTCTTCACCGCGGGCTTTTCGCCGGCACGCCGGGCGATCGTCTTTCCCTGGGCCAGAGCGCCACAGGTGACGCATCGGTCCTTCTGCTCGCGGTCGTAAATCAGGCCGTTCTCGATGGCGAGCCTTGCCTGGGGCACGTTGAGCTGCTCGGCCGCCAGTTCCAACAGGACGTGCCGGGCCTCCGCGGCGGCCGCGCGCAAAGACGGGCCGAACTGGCGGATGCTGGTCGAGCCCCAGGTCCCCCCGTCCCAGGGACAAAGCGCGGTATCGCCCATCACCATATCGACCGCGTCCAGGGGCATGTCGATCTCCTCGGCCAGCATCTGGGCCAGCGCCGTGGCGTTTCCCTGGCCCTGCTCGATCTTGCCGGTGAAACACGTGACCCGGCCGTCGGCGCCGATCCGGAGGAAGGCATTGAAATCGCTCGGGAGACTGCGGCGCTGGGCTTCGAGAATGGAGCCGTCGCCGACGCAGAAGAAGATGACGATCCCGCCGCCGAGGGCCTTGAGAAGGTCGCGGCGCGAGAGGTCCAGGTCAAGCTGGAAATCGGTGAAATCGATCTGCGGATACTCGTGGTTGCTCATTGGACCTTGCCTCCTTTCATCGCCTGTGCGGCGGCCTGGATGGCGTCGATGATGCGGGTGTGCGCCCCGCAGCGACAGAGATTGCGGTCCAGGCCCTGGACGATCTCTTCCCGCGTGGGCTCGGGATTCTGCAGGAGCAGGCTGTACGCGGTGAGGATCATGCCGGGCGTGCAGTAGCCGCATTGCAGGGCGTCGTGCGCGACGAACGCCTTCTGCAGCGGGTGCAGCTCCCCGTTCTGGGCCAGTCCCTCGATCGTGCGGACCTCCCGGCCGCTCGCGTTGCGCACCGGGTAGACGCAGGAGCGGACGGCCTTGTTGTCCACCAGGACCGTGCAGGTCCCACAGTGGGCCTGGCCGCAACTGGGCTTGGTGCCGGTCAGCCCGAAGTCCGTCCGCAGAACCCACAAGAGCGGTTTCTGCCCGTCCGTGGTCACGCGGACCGGTTTGTCATTCAGTGTGAAAGCGATCGTCTCTGCCATAGCGTACCCCCGTACCTTGTATTCCCGTTGACTCCCGAACAGAATCCTCGTAGAGAAACTCAGCCGTTGTGGGTGCTATGGTACCGCTGTCAGGCGCTGTAGTACAGAAGAAATCCGAGAGGTGCGTGAGAAGCCCTTGGCGATGCCACTCAAGATGCTGCCTTGTGCGATATGGAAAAGAGGGGTGGCATCGCCAAGACCTAAGGTCTTGACGATGGCTGGCTATCGAATTGGCGGTAGCTCACGTATCGAGGGTCTGACCATCGTCAAGGCCCGAGGCCTTGGCGATGCCACCCGGCGCTTCTGGCCCGCATCATCATGCCACTGCTGCGATTGCTTTTCGCACGCGCTCCGGGGTCATGGGCAACTGGAGCAGCCGGGCGCCGGTGGCGTCGTAAATGGCGTTGGCGACGACGGCGCCGACAATGATGATGGCCGGCTCGCCGCCACCGTGCGTGGGCTGATCCTTGCGGTCGAGCAGGACTGTCTCGATCTTCGGCACCGCGGAGAAGCGGGGCAGTTCGTAGGTGTCGAAGTTGCGGTCGAGGATCATGCCATTGCGGAAGTGGACGTCCTCGGAGAGCGTGTAGCCCAGGCCCATCGTGATGCAGCTTTCCACCTGGAGTGTGGCGCCCTGGGGATTGACGACCAGGCCCATATCCTGGGCGCAGACGACCCGTTTGACCTGGACGTGTCCCGTCCGCGCATCGACCTGGACCTCGGCGATCTCGGCCACCCAGGTGCCCACGTCCGTGCCGAGCGCCACGCCCAGTCCGCGGCCGCTGAGCGCGGGGGCGGGTTGCCAGCCGAACTTTTCCGCGGCGGCCTCGAGGACCCGGATGGCGCGTTGGTCTTTGAGGTTCCTCAGCCGGAACTCAATCGGGTCGATCCCGGCCGCGGCCGCCAGGAGGTCGATGTGGGATTCGCGCGCGAAGCAGTTGGTGTTGTTGCCGGGAGCACGCCACGGACCGGTGGCGAAGGGGTGCGCCGCGCCGTCGAAGCTGGTGGTACGATGATTCGGGATATCATAGAAATGCGTCGCGCCACGTTCGCCGGCGGCGTAGACGCTGTAGTCCCAGGACACCGGTTTGCCGTCCTTGCTGAGGCCCGCCTTGATCTTGACGACCGCCGCCGGACGGAAGGCATCGAAGAAGAACTCCTCCTCCCGGGTCCAGCACACCTGGACGGGCTTGCCGGTCATCCGGGACAGCCGGGCGGCCTCGACCCCCTGGGTATTGACGGAGCCCTTGCCGCCGAAACCGCCTCCGACAAAAGGCGTGATGACCCGCACATTGCCGGCGGAGAAGCCGAGGGCCTGGGCGATCTGATCTCGCGCGGGGAAGGGCGTTTGGGTGCTGAGCCAGACGGTGGCCTTGTTCCCTTCGACCTGAGCCAGGGCGGTGTGGGTCTCCATGGCCGCGTGGGCCTTGTACCCGTCGAGGTACGTCTGCTCCACCACTACGGCCGGCGGCGTGCGGCCTGGTGCGAGGCTGCCGGCCTGCGCCAGGATGCGGCCGCTGCCGGCGTTCAGGACCAGATGGTCAAAGATCGTTTGATCGTTGAGCTGGGAGGGCGAAGGGTCGAATTCGGCCCAGACTCTGGACAAGGCCGCGTCCGCCTGGTCGGGACTTGGGTGCAGGACGGCCACCAAGTCGCCCTGGCGGACCACGGTGACGCCCTCGATCCTCACGGCGGCGGAGGTGTCCACGTTCCTGAGCCTGGCGCCGTGGGCCGGCGGTCGCAGGATGCGGGCGTATAGCATGCCGGGCACGCGGATATCGCCGGCGTACAGGGCCGCGCCGGTGACCTTCTCCACGGCATCCCGGCGCAGGGATGACTTGTTGATCACCTTGAACTCGGATGGACTCTTCAGCGCGGGCTTCTGCGTCGCCCGCCGGGCAATCGCCTGGCCCTGGGCCAGCTCGGCGTAGGTGACGCGCTGGTCTGGCTGCTGCCTGTCGGAGATCACGCCGTCTTCCACGACGAGCCGGTTCTGGGGCACTCGGAGCCGCTCGGCGGCCAGTTCCAGCAGGACGCTCCGGGCCTCCGCGCCGGCCGCACGCAAAGGCGAGCCGAAGCCGCGGACGCTCGTCGAGCCCCAGGTCCCCCCGTCCCAGGGACACAACAGCGTGTCCCCCATTACGATATCGACCGATTCCAGGCGGACATCGACCTCCTCGGCCAGGAGCTGCGCCAGTGCCGTGCCGTTGCCCTGGCCCATCTCGATCTTGCCGGTGTAGCAGGTGACCCGGCCGTCGGCGCCGATCCGGAGAAAGGCATTGAAATCGCTGGGGAGGCTGTTCTGCTGGGCCTCCAGGAGCGAGCGGTCGCCGAGACAGAAGAAGATGACGATCCCGCCGCCGAGGGTCTTGAGAAGCTCGCGGCGCGAGAGGTCGAGATCGAGCGTGAAATCGGTGAAATCGATGTTCGGATACTCGTTACGGTTCATCAGGCCTTCCCTCCCTTCATGGCCGTCGCGGCGGCCTGGATCGCGTCGATGATGCGGGTGTGGGCGCCGCAGCGACAGAGCATGCGGTCCAGACCCTGGACGATCTCTTCCCGCGTGGGCTCGGGATTCTGCTGGAGCAGGCTGTAGGCCCTGAGAATCATGCCGGGCGTGCAGAACCCGCATTGCAGGGCATCGTGCTCGACGAAGGCTTTTTGCAGCGGGTGCAGTTCGCCATGGGTGGCCAATCCTTCGATGGTGCGGACCTCCCGGCCGCGGGCGTTGCGCACCGGGTAGACGCAGGAGCGGACGGCCCGGTTGTCCACCAGGACGGTGCAGGTCCCGCAGTAGGCCTGGCCGCAGCCGGCCTTGGTGCCGGTCAGACCGAAGTCGGTGCGCAGGACCCACAGGAGGGGCCGCTGCCCGTCGGTGGTCACCG
>VGYL01000343.1 GCA_016872975.1 Planctomycetota bacterium | reverse complement strand
ACGTTCGCTCCGGCCCCCACGAGCATTTCCGCGATCGCTTTGCAGCCGTGCTTGGCCGCGTAATGCAAAGGTGTCCAGCCGCCGCTTTCCGCCGCATCAACGTTGGCCCCTTCCTGGATGAGCCGCCGGACTCCTTCCGCGTCTCCCAGGTACGCCATGAGGTGCAGACCCACAGCCGCCCCTTCCTGCACGAGGCATTTGACCACGGCTCGACGGTCCCGCTGCGCTGCAGACGCCACAGGCGTCAGACCGCATTCATCCTCGCAGTCGATCCGAGCCCCACAGCGAATCAGAATCTCGACTACGTCTCTGTGGCCATCCGCGGCCGCCAAGTGCAAAGGAGTACGCCCTCGCTCATCCCTCGCGCTGACGCTCGCCCCATGAGCGATCAGCGTTTGCACCTGGCTCGCGTCGCCCCTGTCGGCCGCCCGGTGCAGGTCGGTTGTCAGATCGCGGTCCTTCTTCCGGCACCCGCCCGCCACGAGCGCCACGGCCAGAATCCCGCAAGAGAATCCCTTTGCTCTCATGCTCTGCCGCCTTTCAGGAATACGGATACACTCCCTATTATAAGGCACAAAGAGGAGCAAAGGTAACACACTTCACCGGTGGCTCATGCCGATATCTGTCCGTTTCCTCTCGACGATTCTACTGCGGTAGGCCCCGTGCGTCCATGCCTGTCGGCAGCCCCAAGACGGCCGATGGAAGGCTATCCTGCCCATCTTCGGCGCCGATGTCTCCTGGACCCGAAGGCCGCGCGTGGTACGCACCCTATTACTGATTGGGTGAGTATTCACTACGGGTATCATATCAGTTCCGCCGTCAGTCCTCGTACTCTATGGGGAGACACTCGACATCTTTCGATTCGATTTCAATCAGATGCTTGAACTTCCTTGGAAGGGCCATATCTCTCCTCGATTTTGTACGCCACGACCGGACAGTCGGCTGCTGGATCGGCAGCCGGCGGACGCGCACGCCGCGGTTCTCCCGAGTCACGCGGACAGAGCATGGATCTGGTCCGAGACGATCCAGGCGGCGTAGCGCAGGGCTTGCTGCTTTGGGTCAATCGTGATGCGCTCCAACTTCTCCATGGCCTTGTCCTGCCCAAAGACGCTTTCTTCTCCATGATCCACTCAAAGGCCAAACAGGAATCTTGGCCACAGAGGTCACAGAGAATGTCAAGTGTGATGGTTGATTCTTGATTGTTGATTTGAAGAGGCGCAGCCGCGTCCGACTTCCGACTTCACACTTCAAACATCAAACTTCTTCTTCCCGCTGTGTCCTCTGTGGCCCGGATTCCTGTTCATCCTGTGCGCGAATCGTTGTTCTCTTGCCCCTTGGCTTCTTACATCATTGTACGCGTCGATTCGGCGACGGTCCAGGGCCATTGCAGGTGGGTTCTTTACCCATGTTTCAGCGGAGGCTCTTCGAGCGGGACTCCCGGATCAGCTTCGCTTTCCTGCTTCGGTCCTCCTCCGCCTGTGCCCGGTTCGCCCGGTCGCCTTCTTTCCGGGCACGTGAGGGCCTCCCGGAGATCTTCCTCCCGAAGTGAACCGACACGTCCGCACGAAGCAACGCTCTCGCATTGTCCAAGGACCCCGTCGCCACCCCCCTGAACCGCCTCTTGCGAAACTCTTTGAAGGGGGCCGGCATTTCGGGCTTCGCCTTCTTGATTCTGGCTTCGTCCACTTCTCCCCGGTCTCTTGGGCCTGATTCCGTTCCGGCCGGGTTGTGGCGGCGCGTCCGGAACATCTCCGCGTAGGGCGAGCGTCCCCGCTCGCCGATAGTCGGGCGAGGACGCCCGATCTACGAAGAAACGCCTCACGGCGTCACTACGAACCCGCCCGCCGTCGCACTGGGACCATTCGGCCGATCGTACAAGAGGTTACCCGATTCTGAATTATGCTCATCTGCGGGCTTGGTTTCGTTCCGGCCGGGTTGTGGCGGCGCGCGTCCGGAACGTCTCCGCGTAGGGCGAGCGTCCCCGCTCGCCGATAGTCGGGCGAGGACGCCCGACCTACGAAGAAACGCCTCGCGGCGTCACTACAAACACGCCCACCGTCGCATGGGGACCATTCGGCCGATCGCACAAGGTGTTACCCGATTCTGAATTATGCTCATCTGCGGGCTTGGTTTCGTTCCGGCCGGGTTGTGGCGGCGCGCGTCCGGGACATCTCCGCGTAGGGCGAGCGTCCCCGCTCGCCGATAGTCGGGCGAGGACGCCCGACCTACGAAGAAACGCCTCGCGGCGTCACTACGAACGCGCCCCCGTCGCATCGGGACCACGCGGCCGATCGTACAAGGGGTTACCCGATTCTGAATTATGCTCATCTGCGGGCCTGGTTCGGTTCCGGCCGGGTTGTGGCGGGGCGCGTCTCGCAGATCTCCGCGTAGGGCGAGCGTCCCCGCTCGCCGGAAGTCGGGCGAGGACGCCCGACCTACGAAGAAACGCCTCGCGGCGTCACTACAAACACCCCCGCCGTCGCATGGGGACCATTCGACCGATCGCACAAGGTGTTACCCGATTCTGAATTATGCTCATCTGCGGGCCTGGTTCGGTTCCGGCCGGGTTGTGGCGGCGCGCGTCCGGGACATCTCCGCGTAGGGCGAGCGTCCCCGCTCGCCGGAAGTCGGGCGAGGACGCCCGGCCTACGAAGAAACGCCTCGCGGCGTCACTACAAACACGCCCACCGTCGCATGGGGACCATTCGGCCGATCGTGCAAGGTGCTACCCGATTCTGAACCAGACCCATCTGCGGCTTTGTATCGTTCCGGCCAGGTTGTGGCGGGGCGCGTCCCGCAGATCTCCGCGTAGGGCGAGCGTCCCCGCTCGCCGGAAGTCGGGCGAGGACGCCCGACCTACGAAGAAACGCCTCACGGCGTCACTACAAACACGCCCCCGTCGCATGGGGACCATTCGGGCGATCGTACAAGGGGTTACCCGATTCTGAACCAGGCTACGTGTCAAGAACACTTCAAACTTCAAACTTGAAACTTCAAACTTCCCCTATGCCGGGTGGCCGATCCTCGAGTGGCGTTTTCGGGCTGAGAATTCAGACCGCCAAGGGGCCTGTGGGAGGACATTTGGCGGTCTGATGATCCGCACGGGCACCCCTGAAAACGCGGTTTGTGGGCGTCCAGGCCGGTTCAGACCGCCATATACATATGATTTGGCGGTCTGAACTGGCGCCCCTGAAAATGCGGTTGGGGCCCGGTCGCATCCCCGCCTCTTGGCGGTCTGACCTGGCGCGGGCAAGAATGCGGTTTTTGGTCCCGGCTGTACCTTGCGGCATCCTCCTAGGAATACGGAAGAAGCGGAAGGCCGGACTGACTTTCTGGCCGCCCGAATGAAGATTCGAAAGCCTTCCATCATCCTCTTTCACCAATGAGGGAAGTCGGCCGTTACCGCTGTCAGTTTGAAATCCGCGGAAATCGGCGTAATCTGCGGTTGAACAGCGCCGGAGGGACATCAATGCGGCAGGCGCGGGTGTTGCCTCGGCGGGACGGATTCGGTAGAATAGGAGGGTCGTATGGGAATCCGTGTGGCACTGTCGGAACTGGTAAGGAGCGGTCTATGGCGCAGCGTGGCGGTCAGGTTCAACGGCGGGATGTTCTTCGAGGGATTGGCGGCGGGGCGTTGGCGGCGGCGCTGGGGTCGATGGGACTGCGGCCGGGCCGCGTGGTGGGGCAGGAGCAGAGAGAGGCGGGGGCGGGCAAGGGGCCGCTCTATACGCCGTGTACGAAGCCGGCCAAGGTGACTTTGATCAAGGGCAACGACCGGCGCGAGATCGTCTTTGCGACCTTGAAGAATATCGAAGACGAGGTCATGGCGTCGATCGGCCGCAAGAAGCGGATCCTCGTCAAGCCGAATTTTGTCTCGACGACCCGGCCGCTGGCGGCGAGTCACGTGGACGAGGTCCGCGGCATTCTCGATTTCTTCAAGCCGCGGTTCCAGGGCGAGATCGTCATCGGCGAGTCCGCGGCGGGCCGGGGCGGCACGTTCGAAGGCTACCAGAACTTCGGCTATCTGCCCCTGGAGAAAGAGTACGGCGTCAAGCTGGTGGATCTCAACGCCCAGCCCTGGGTGTACCGCTACGTGTTCGGCAAGGATCACAACCCGATCCCGATCCGGATCATCTCGACCTTCCTCGATCGCGACACCTACATCGTCTCGGCGGCCAAGATGAAGACGCACGACCGGGCCATCACCACGCTGGCCCTCAAGAATGTCCTCATCGGCGCCCCGCTCAACGACGGCAAACGCAACGACAAGGGCCTGACGCACCAGGCGTACAACTTCACGCCCAAAGAGACGCTGCACTTCAACATGTTCCATCTGGCCCAGGAGATCTGGCCGGACCTCGGCATCATCGACGGCTTCGAGGCGATGGAGGGCAACGGCCCGGTCAGCGGCACGCCCGTCGATGCCAAGGTCGCGTTGGCAAGTCTGGACTCGCTGGCGCTGGACATCGTGGCGACGAAGATCATGGGCTTTGACCCGATGAAGGTCCCGTACGTACAGCCGATGATCGACGCCGGCATGGGCCAGGGCGACCCGGCGAAGATGCAGGTGGTGGGCACGCCCGTCGAGCAGTGCCAGTTCAAGTTCAAGGCGAACGAAAAGATCGTCGAAGCCTTCGGCCTGGGGTAGGCCGACAGGCGGTTGGAGATCGACCCCAGTCAGGGTACGTACTATGGCGAAGCATCTAATCTCTGTTTGCGTGGCAGGGATGCTGCTGGCGAGCGCGGCTGGGATGCCCGTGGGTGCGGCCGACATTGCGTCCGAGGCGCTGCCGGTGCATCGGTTCTGGTCGCCGGTTCTGGGCGTGCACTTCTATACGATCTCGGAAGGCGAGAAACAAGAGCTGCTGGACCAGCCGCAGGTGTGGCTGTACGAAGGGATCGCCTTTCAGGCGTTCTCCTCCGGGGTCGCCGATAGCCTGGCGCCGGTCCACCGGTTCGTGGCCCCCGCCTCCGGCGCGCACTTCTACACGCTGAAGGAAACCGAGAAGGACAAGCTCCTGCGTCATCTCTCCGACGTGTGGACGTACGCGGGTGTGGCGTTCCATGCCTACGCAGCCGGCCGTCAGCCGGAAGACGCCGTGCCGGTGCATCGGTTCTGGTCGGGCCCGGGGCGGACCCATTTCTACACGGCCAGCGACACCGAGCGGTTCAAGCTCGTCAGCAGCCACGCCGAGGTCTGGGACTACGAAGGCGTGGCCTGGTATGCGCACCCGCGTCCGGAGGCCGCGCCGCCCGCGATCGTCAAGGGTCCCTTCGTGCGGGAAGTCACGCCGGACGCGGCCCTTATCATGTGGCAAAGCAATACGCCCCTCGCCGGCCTCGTCGACTACGGCATCGGGGCGGCCAAGGGTGCCGTGGCCGCGGAGCGGTCGGCCGCCACGCTGCATCAGATCATGCTGACCGGGCTGGAGCCGGGCACTGTCTACCACTACCAGGTCACGTCGGGACCGGTTTCCCAGGCCGGACAATTCCGAACGGCGCCGCGGGCGGATCAGACCCTGCGCCTGGCGGTCTACGGCGACACGCGGACCGATGTCCACGCGCACCGCCAGGTAGCGGCCGGCATCGCCGCGAGCAAGCCGGACATGGTGTTCCATACGGGTGACCTCGTCGGTGCCGGCCGGCAGCTCGGCGTCTGGGACACGGAGTTCTTCGAGCCCGCGGGCGAGCTGCTGCGCCGTGCTCCCCTGGTACCCGTGCCGGGAAATCACGAGTACGCCGGCAAGGGACCGCCGTGGTTCTATTATTTCTTCCACCGGCCCCTGAACGAAGCCTGGTTCGCCCTGACCTACGGCAACGTCCGCGTCATCGGCCTGGATTCGAACGCCGACTACACTGCCGGCAGTGTGCAGCACAAGTGGCTTTTGCAGGAGCTGCAATCCGACGCATACCGCACTGCGACCTGGCACATCGTCATCCTCCACCATCCGCCCTTCACCTGTGCGGCGGGCCGCTCGGACGATGCCGTCGCTCGGAAGCACCTGGTCCCGCTCTTCGAGCAGTACGGCGTGGACCTGGTCTTCTCCGGGCACAGCCACCTTTACGAGCGCTACCTCCACCAGGGTATCCACTACATTGTCACCGGCGGCGGGGGCGCGCCTCTCTACACGATGACGCCCGACCTGACACCGCCCCTCCGGCAGTTCGGCCGTAGTGTCTACCACCACTGCGTGGTGGACGTCGACCCCTCGGCCGGGACTCTGGTCGTGAGCGCCATAGACCTCGACCGCCAAATCTTCGACGGTGTCAAGTTGTCGAAATCCCCCTGACCCTAAGTACCGCGTGTCACAAGTACCGCGACTATGGGGAGGAGATTGCTGCGTCGCCCTCGGTGCCAAGCGCCGCTGCGCGTCGGGCCTCGCAACGACATGATTGCCGCGCTCGGCGCGCCTCGCTCGCAATGACATGGGGCGCCCAAGTATGTCATTGCGAGGAACTTCAGCGACGAAGCAATCTCAACCCTATAGTCTCAGGACTTGCGAAATGCCGTACTGGCAGCGCCTGCCCGGCATCGTAGGAAAAAAAACGTGTGCAAGATTGACGCACACGATGCTAAGGTATGGGGATGGACAACCGTAGATCCTGGAAATTCGACCTCCTGTCCCTGGGTCTGCTGACCGGGCTGTGTCTGTTCCTCGGGATCTATCTGATCCGAGGGACGGTCCTGGTTGCGCGGGACGGCGTGTTCTACATCCGCCAGGGGCAGCAACTGCCACAGGATGTCGTCGCGGTCGCCCGCCGGTATCCGGTGGGCTACCCCGCGATCCTGTGGGCCGCCCACGAGGCCGCCGGCAATGGCGCCGTCAGACGCTGCCTTTATGCTCTTACGAGCACACCACAGACGGACTCCACGATGCTCTGGGTCTCTTCGGCGCAGGCGGCCACTCTGGCGTGCCGGATGTTGGCTCTGATTCCGTTGTTCTTCCTGGGCAAGCGCCTGGTC
>VGYL01000342.1 GCA_016872975.1 Planctomycetota bacterium | reverse complement strand
CAGCCGGTAAAGCGGACGCAGGGGGCTTTCCTGGACGAACGTCATCACCGGGTTTTGATAGCGATGCTCGATCACCCGAAAGCCGGCCTCACGCAGCATGAACGCCAACTCGCTGGTTTGAAAGCAAGCCTCGAAAAAGGGCGCGCTGCTCGCTTTGCGGTACGTCCCGAGGCGGATACGGAGCCGCCGGTAGGCGTTGAGCACGGGCACGGATAGAAAAATCCTTCCGCCCGGACGCAGCACCCGGCGGGCCTCCGCCAACATGTGTTCGTGTCCCTCGGTGAAGTGCTCGATGACCCCCAGAGAAATGTAGGCATCGAAAGCTCCCGCCTCATAGGGAAGCAGCCGGATATCTCCCTGCTTGAAGGGCACGTCCGGAAACACCCGGGTCAACTCCCGAACCGTGCGCTCGGCGTAGTCCAGGCCGTGACAATCGTGTCCCCACTGGCGGAGCGCCAACACAACGTGCCCTAAGCCGCACCCGGCTTCCAGGACGGCGGACTTCGGCTCGAGATGCTTCCGAAACGGATCGGCGTACGCGCCCGGCAGGTGACCGGCCAAGCCATGGCGCCAATAGTCCTTCGAGGGCGTACCGTCCCAGATTTGGTCCCACAGGGATTCGTCCGCCGTCCGCCAGTAGCGATGCAACCGCAGGTAACCATTCGGCCCCTGGACCGGCACGCTCTCCATCCTCGAGAGGTCGATTTGATCAGGCATGGACCGATCCCAGACTAAGCCGAGGCAGTCTCCACCGGGGCTTCCTGGCTCGTGCTGGGCAGAATCCCGAGCAGGCCAAGGACGTGTTGGAAGCGATGCTGCCAGCGGTGCTCGCGCATCGAACGCTCGTAGGCGTTTTGACGGAGAGCCGCGCGCCAGGCCTCGTCCTTAACCAGTTGCCGGGCCAGCCAAACACATTCGTCCCGATCGCGGTAACAGACAATCTCCTTACCGATGTGAAAGTACGGAGCCAAGTCTGGGTTGTACGTCGTCAAGTACGCGCCGCCGGCACCTGGCACCTCGAAATCGCGCCCTTTGAGCGTGGTGAGACGCATCGAGTACCCGACACCGCCGAAGCCCAGGTTCACACGGCTCTCGGCGAAAAACCGCCCTATATCCGCCAGATCTGCCGGGCCTTGCTCCCACCCCGGTCCGCGCGCTTCCACATGCAGACCCGCGCGGCGCAAGGCGTCGATGTAGTTCGACCGCAAGCCATACCGCGCGCCGAGAAAACCGACATCGTGGCGCGGATCGAGATCGACCCGGGGCGTCAGCCGCGGCGAGAAACCTTCCGCGAGAAAGAGGGGACAAGCCCCAAGCATCAAGTAAGGCTCGCACATGGACCGCGCGCTGGTCCATACTAGATCGAACTCGGGCGCAATGTCCCACTGGCCGCTGTCCTGACCGCAGACCGTTCTTCCAGAGGTCAGACTCTGCTTGCAGTCGAGCCATTGATTCACCAGCGGGACGCCAAACTCGTCTTTGATGGCTTTGAGCGTCGATCGCAAGACGATCATCCCGCTGACCGGCAAGAACACCCAATCGATCGGCCGCTCCCCGTGGCACCTTCGCAAAAACTCGAGTAGCTTCTGGTTCATTTCCCGCAGTGCGTCCGGATGCTCCCACACGGGACCGAGAAATCCCGTCTGTTCCCAGTCGAAGACGCTTACCGGACCCAGTTCCTGCAGCTCGTAAACCATCCCGACGCCCCAGTTGCTGGTGAGTGTCGCCACCGCGGTGTGCACGCCCCCCGCCGAGCATCGAGTGACGCGCCGGCCCGATAAGCGGCGCTTGAGCTCGGCTGCAGTTAGTTCGGGCGAGTACCTAACTCCCTGCGCCTCGTTGTGCCTCCAGCCGTCAAGCACCCAGCGCCAATGCCTGCGCTCGAATTGCCTACTGCGGTAGGCAGCCCAGACCAACTTTAGCGTATCGACCACGGGCTCGATTCAAACCGGCAAGAAGCGGGTTGTCGTTACAAGCGACCTGCATCCATTTTCCCAGCCCTATGCGCCACCGACTGCAGAAGGGCCTCGTGCTCGTGGATCATTCGTTCCCGGTCGAATTCCTGTTCCACACGCGCGCGCGCGGCCTGACCCATGGTTTGGTTCAACCGCGAATCGGTCAGGAGCCGCACCGTGCGCTCGATCAGAGCGTCCGTGTCGCCAAACGGGATCAGATAGCCGGTCTTTCCGTTGGCAACGACATCACGCACCCCAGGGACGTCGTGTCCGATGACTGGCAATCCGGTGGCCATCGCCTCGAGCACGACCACGGGCAGCCCCTCGCGCTCACTGAGGTGCCACAAGACATGTGCCTTCTCTAGGTACCCCGCCACATCGTTCTGCTGACCGACAAGCTCGACCCGATCCCCGAGGTGCAAGCGGGCAATCAAGGATGCCAACTCCTGCCGCGTAGGGCCGTCGCCCAGGATGACCAGACGAGCCCCGGGCGCTTGTTCAAGCAGGCGTGGCAGGGCGCGGATGGCTAAGTCCTGCCGCTTGAGATGGGACAACGTGCCAATCATCAGGAGGATGGGCATCCCACTGGGAACTCGCGCCCGAAAGGGGAACCGATCGAGGTCTACGCCGTTCACGATGCAGCGGATCTCGCCGGCCTGGCAGCCGAGGTGTTTGGCCAAAGCCGGCCGCAGACCGGGCGCAACCACGACGATCCGGGGACGCAAGCGACGATACACCAAACGGTCGATCCACCGAAGACCGATCTTGCGGATTAGACTACGCCGTTCGGCGAAATCCGATCCATGAACGACCTCGACCGCAGGTGTAGCGGCTCGCGCCCAGGCGCACACCAAGGTGCATGTCCAGGAGTGGATCTGGATGATGTCAGGCTGTACCTCGTCCATGCATTGCCCCAGGGCCGCAGCCAATCCCGGCAGGCAGCGCGGCCAACGGTAGTGCTCGAACCGGAGCAACGGATGCCTCGGCAGAGAGGCGTAGGCCGGCTCAGGATACTCGTCCAGCGCAACCAATGTGGCAATTGACACCTGATGACCGCGAGCGCGCAGCCCCACGCCAACCTCGAGGATGACGCGCTCAGCGCCACCGCGGCGCAACGAGTGCACGACCATCAAGATTCGCATGGCTCATCCCACACTCGCCGCCCCGAGGCTCCGGGGTCGCTTGCATCCGGCCGGACCGTCACCTGGCTCCCAAGCAGACGCTCAGTATCCGGTAATGGACATGATGATCTTGCTGCCCTTGAGCCCCGCCAGCCAGTAGAGCGAATTGCACGCCCCGAAGAAGAGGATCGACACCAGCAGGGCAGACCTCAGCTTAGCATGTCCCGCTTGAGCTGCTAACGGATAGAGAAAGACCATTCCGATGGAAACGTAGCCGGAGTGAACGCCAGTCGCGATCACTCCAGACATCCAGAACATCACCCAGAAGATGAAACCAGCGTCCATCCGTAGGTCTTGACGCCAAAGCCGATACGCCACTGGCAAAGCGCACACCATGACTGCCAGGTTCAGCACGTGCTGCAGGAAATCGACCGGCATGAATTCCCAACCGGGCACGTCATCGAAAACCTGCGACCAGGGGAACGGCCCCATGATCCCGCGAAGCATGAGGAAAGGGAGCACAAACAGCCGCTGCACACCGTAGGCCCCTACGCCTTCGAACCGCGCGAATGCCAACCCTAGCAAGCCCTCGCGCGCGACAAACGCACCGATTGCGATTAGGACGGCCCACAAATAGAGCGCGTTAGACCGCTGCTGCCTCCGGCCGAAGAGCCACGTCAACACCGTCCCGACGATAATGATGGCGAGGTAAGGCTGCCGCTGGCAGTATGCCAAGAAACCCGCCGCTGGGAGAACGACCGCCCAAAGAGTTGGGCGATGCGCTGTGGCGATAACGAGCAACACCGCCAAAGCAACCCACGATTGCCCCACAAAATCGCGAGCGAACGTGCTCGAGATCATGCCGAAAGGCTGGAATGCGGCTAGCGCTAACGCGATGACGGCCTGGTCCCGGCGACAGCCAAGCTTCAGCGCCAGCATGCCCACGATGGCCGCAGTGTACATGCTGTGCAGGCTGTTCCAAGGAGCAAGGTTTAAGGTGTTAATGCCGGTTAGGTAGTAGAGTAAGCCGTTATACGCCATCAGCGTGGCGTTCTTGCTGAGCTCCCAAAATGACTCTGGAAGTGGCGTTAGAAAACCCTGACGTAGCCAGGTATCATGGACTAGAATCATTGACTCGTGCATCCACTGGTAGTCCCACAAGTAGGCGAAAAAGCTTGGATCATCGAAGTAGTTTGGTGTGAAGAAGTAAAGATAGTGTCCGATCCCAATGCCACAACGGAGTAAGTATGCGCTCACCAAGATCAACAAGACCCCTCGGCCTAGCGATCGAGCTAAGGCGCTCCCATAGAGGAAGACCAGGGCTGCACCGCCGGCTCCGACCGTCAGCATGAGGCTATGCCCCGGGTGCAGTCTTTGGCCGCCCAGGAATAGCAGAGCCAGGAATAGGGCGTGAGCGCCCGCTAGACCGGCGAAGAGGGGCAAGCGCGCTTCTCCCCGCTCCACCCCCCGCGCGGAGATGACTCCCGCACTTAATGTTATCGCGGCTGCACTTTGCATAAAGGAAGTCGTAAGCCGAACCTTAAGAGGCGGAGACTCTAATCAGGCCTACGCCGTGCGCGAGACTGCGGATGTTGTGAGCAACCGCATTTCGCCAATCCATGTCAAACACCAGAGTCAGCACTAGCGTCGTCGCGAGGCAGAGCGATGCTTGCAGCAGGACCTCTGTCCACGCGCTGGCTGTCGGGCCCAAATACATCCATCCGGTGCTCATCGCCAGAGCGATCAGAAGCCCCGTTGCGCCGGGCGCCCAAAGGTCTGTTGGGCTCAGCAGCCCGTCCGTGGACAGGACCCGGCTGAGGAAGGCGACACCCGCGCTACCCGCGACAGCGTAGGCAACCGGAATCCCGTGCAAGCCGAACACACCTGCCATGGCAACCAGTAGACTCAAACGCACTCCCGCATCCATCATCATCCATCGCGATGCTTTTCGGATACCTCCGAACGCCATTAGCACGTTCGAGACAAGGTTTTGCCTCACGTTGAGGAGATACGATAATGCTAAGAGAAGCAGTAGCTTACGCCCGCCGAACATTTCCTTCCCCACCCACAGCTCGACGACCGGTTGGCTGAAGCAGACTCCTAAACCTATCCCGACGCCTGCGAGTACACTTGCGATGGCCACCACCTCCCGAGCGCAGGCGGAACGTTCGGCGCGTGATCGTCCGGAAACATACGCCATCCCGGCGAAGACGGCGCTTCCAACTCGGTCCACCACCATCGGCACCAGGGAAAGGACCCGCCCCGTTAGCACGAGGACCGCCGAAGCCTCGGCGGAGACCGCAATCGCGGCCGCGGGAGCCTGGAGATTGGTCCCCACTGCCGCTGCCGCCCGACCGAGCAGAAGAGACCGAGCCTCCCGCCAAAGCTCCCGGCAGGTAGGCCACCCAAAGCTTGGCCTTGGCAACCCAGCCTTCCGCCACCCAGACCACACAACAAAGCCTAAACCCAATACATAGAGCAGGGACTGACAGAGTGAGCCAACACCAAACGCCGTGACGCCCCACCCCTGGGCGAGCGCGACGAGAATCCCAGCAACGTTGCCTCCCATCGCCAGGACGAGCATCGCCCCGGCAGCCGTCGTGCGTTGCCACGCCTGAGGAATGGCGCATAAGGTGTAGCCCAGCATCATCGTGCCGAGCCCAGCGCTGGCCAAAACTACAGCCCACCGGAGCGGTGCCTGGGCGGCTTCCGGCGCGCCCACCATCCGCGGGGCGTACCAGGCAAACACCGCCCCCAAGGCTGTAGCCACGAAGCCCAGCGCAGCCGCGCAGACCATGCCGGTACCGGCAAACTGCGCGAACCGGCTCGCCTCAGCGCGAGCAGCACAGGCGGCTAAACGCTGAGTGAGAACTGTCGCCAGACCTGACTCACACAATCCCAGCATGGCTACAATGCCACCGGAGGCCAGCCAGGCGCCGTAGGCCGCGACATCCATGTGGCGCAGGTAGAGCGGCACCATCAACAAGCCGATGACGACGTTCACCGCCACCGCCGCCATGTTGAACGACAGATTCGCGATGGCCGCGTGTCGTTTGCCGCCAACGAGCATACCCAGACCTAGGGTTTGAGGACGGACACCTTGGCCTAGCCCATTCGACTCATCGGCCAAAGACCAGTGGTTCGAAGCCGACTCGCCATCACGCGGCGTGCGCGAGCCGAGTCGGCGACCCCCGAGAGCCTCCGGGCTGCGCGCCCGCCGCCTCCTCCAGCGCCTGCATGAAGGCAGTCTTGAACCGTTCTGGGTCTGTCAGCCGCGAGAACAGCTCGCGGGCTCCCCTTGAAAGCGAATGACCCAAGGCATGATCGTTCTTTAGTAACCTTACCGCTTGAGCCATCGCGGCCGCGTCGCCGACGGGCGCCAATAGTCCGCTCTCCCCAGACCGAAACGCCTCGGCGTGGATACCCACGGCAAAGGCCACAATCGGCTTACCCAGTCCCAGACTCTCCAGCAGGGTATACTCGGTTGTCGTTGGCCAAATGCTGGGGATGATCACGCCACGGGCGCCAGCCACTATCGCGCCTACGCCGCTGAACCACCCCACGCCTTTCACGACCCTGACTTGCCCTTGCGCCGCGAATTCACCGAGGCGAAACTCGCGCAGCGCGCGTTCCGCAACCGCGGAGGTGTAGAATGGCAGCACCAGCCTGATCTCCGGCGCAGCTCGGAGAATCGGCGCGAGCAGATGCCACCCTTTCTCGAATCGCGCTTGTCCGTAACAGACGAACTCGTCTCCAATCGTAGACTCGAAATTCTCGATCCGGCGAGTGTCGAAAAACAGCGGGCAGATCGACACCGGCTGATCGCGAAACCCGTACCTCCGGTAGAGGTCCAACTGCGCCTGGCTCGAACCCAACAGCACGTCGCACA
>VGYL01000341.1 GCA_016872975.1 Planctomycetota bacterium | reverse complement strand
AGGGCAAGGACTGGTCCACGCCGGTCAAGCTCGCGATCATCTTCGCGGCACTGGCCCTGCTGCCCAGCCTGCTGGTGATGATGACCTCGTTTACGCGGATCGTCATCGTCCTGGCCTTCGTACGCCACGCGTTGACCACGCAGAGCATCCCGCCCACCGTGGCGGTGATCGGGCTGGGGCTGTTCCTGACGCTGTACACGATGGCCCCAACGTACGCGCAGGTGAATGCCCGGGCCATTCAGCCGTACCTGACGGACCAGGTTCCCCTGAGCGCCGCGGTACAGGCCGCCGGCGGGTGTGTCAAGGAGTTCATGTTGCGCCAGAGCCGCAAGAGCGACCTGGCCCTGTTCGTGCAGATGGCCCGGGTGCCGGCCCCTTCCCGCCCGCAAGAGATCGGGATGCACATCGTGGTGCCGGCCTTCATCATCAGCGAGTTCCGCACGGCGTTCGAGATCGGGTGCCTGCTGTTCATCCCGTTTCTGCTGATCGATATGGTGATCGCCAGCGTGCTGCTCAGCGCCGGCATGGTCATGCTGCCGCCCGCGATGATCTCCCTGCCGTTCAAGCTGATTCTTTTCATTCTTGTGGACGGCTGGGGCCTGCTGGCCAAGAGTCTGAGCCTGGGATTTCAATGAGAGTTGACGGTTGGCAGTTGTCAGTTGACAGTTGGCTGAGAACTGCGAACTGAGAGCTGGGGACTGAGAACTTATGGATAGCAGTTTCGTTCTTCATCTGGGCCGGCACACGCTGGAGACGGCACTGATGCTCGGGGCGCCGGTGTTCATCGTGTGCCTGGCAGTCGGCCTGGTGGTGACGCTGTTCCAGGCCGTCACGTCGATGCGGGACATGACGCTGACGATCATCCCCAAGCTCCTGGCCCTGGGCGCGGTGCTGCTGCTGTTCAGCAGTTGGATGCTGCAGGTGACGCTGCGCTTCACGATGGACGTGTTCGCCCACATCCAGAACATCGGGGGAAGTTGAGAAGTGTGAAGTTTGATGTTTGATGTTTGAAGTAAGAGATCGTGCCGCGTGCACTCTCCCATCAACCATCAAAAATCGTCAATAATCGATCCAAGGGTCTTTTTCATGCTGCTGGGCTTCGCGCTGGTCCTGACTCGGGTCTCGAGTTTTCTGCTGGTGCTGCCGGTCTTCGGGTCCCGGGGGATTCCGCTGCAGATCAAAGCGGCGGTGGCGGTTTTCTTGTCCCTGTTCTTCTGCACGACGACACCGCTCGGCCTCGATCCGGCCGGGGTCTCCACGATGATGGCGATCGTGCTGTTGGCGGCCGAAGCCATCTACGGCCTGGCCCTGGGGTTGGTCGTCACACTGCTGTTTTCCGTCGTGCAGCTCAGCGGACACGTGGTCGAGCAACAGATGGGGATGACCATGGCGGAGATCATCAACCCCTTGACGGATGAGCAAGTCGGACCGCTGGCCACCCTGCTGGAGGTCATCTTCATCCTGCTGTTCCTGAGCGCCAACGGCCACCACCTGTTTCTGCTGGTTCTCTCCAAGAGCTACAGCGCATTCCCCGCGGGCACGATTCCCACGCTCGACCTGCTGGTGAGCGGGGTGATCGAGACCGGCTCGGTGATGTTCGTGGCCTGCCTGCGTCTGGCGGCGCCCATGCTGACCGCCTCGTTGCTCCTGATGGTGGCCCTGGCGCTGCTGGCCCGCTTGATCCCGGAGATGGAGGTGTTCTTCATTGCCATGCCGGTGCAGGCGGCCCTGGGCCTGTTCCTGGCCGCCACCTTCCTGCCCTTCGTGGGCGGGTTCGTGGGCGAGATGGCCGGCTGGATGGCAAAGCTGCTGCCGATTTATGAGTTATGATTTGTGATTTATGATTTGAAAAGCAGACTTCCCGTCCTACGCATCCGACCGGCGCACCAGGCACAGACAGAGAACCGTCAATCGTAAATCATAATTCATAAATCATAATTCACAATGGCCGATCAGCCTGCCACGGAAAAAACGGAACAACCGACGCCGCGACGCTTGGAGAAGGCGCGGGAGCAAGGCCAGGTTCCTCAGAGCCAGGAGTTGGGAGCGGCCGCGACTCTGTTGTCACTGCTGCTGGGTCTTGCCCTTCTGGCGCCCGGCCTGCTGCACTGGTGCAAACTCAAAGTGGCATCCGGCCTGACCGCCGGTGCGGGCACAGGGTTCTCCGACGTCCGGGAGTTCCTTCACCTGGCCCACCGCGATCTCCTCGACCTGATCGTGGTGCTCCTGCCCCTTCTGGCGCTGCTGACAGCGGCCGGCCTCCTGGCCAGTGTCGCCGTGGGCGGCCTGCTCTTCACCCCGGCCGGCCTGCGGCTCCGGTGGAACGCGATCAACCCGGCGCACACGATCCCCCAACTGTTCAGCAAGCGGTCCGCCGTGCGTCTGTTGGCCTCGGTCCTCAAGCTGTTCTTCGTGAGCCTCATCGTCTGGCTGTACCTGAGCGACAAGCTGGAGGTTCTGGCCGCCCTGCGCTGGGCCTGGTCCGCCGAGATCATCGCCGCCATCGGCCGCATCCTGTTCGGCCTGGGTCTGCGCGTGGGTTTCGCCATCGCGGTCATCGGCCTGGCCGACACCCTCTACCAGAAATGGCAGCACCTTCAGGAGCTTAGAATGACCCGCCAGGAGGTCAAGCAGGAGCGCAAGGACCTGGAGGGTTCTCCCGAGATCAAGGCCCGCATCCGCCGCATCCAGGTGGAGATGTCCATGAAACGGCTCCGCCAGCAGGTGCCCAAGGCCAGCGTCATCCTCGTGAACCCCACGCACGTGGCGGTCGCGCTGCGCTACGAGGCGAAGACCATGGAGGCGCCGATCCTCCTGGCCAAAGGCGCCGATCTCATGGCGGAGCGGATCGTCAAGCTCGGGCGGTCCTACGGGATCCCCGTCGTTCAGCGGCCCGAAGTCGCGCGGGCCATCTACGCCACCGTCAAACCCGGACAATCGATTCCCGAGGCGCTGTACATGGCCGTCGCGGAGGTACTCGCGATGCTCTATCGCCTGCGTCAGAAGAAACGCGCCCGTAATTGATAATTGATGATCGATGATTTCATAGAGAAGTCCGGACTCCTCTGTCAATCATCAATAGTCAATTGTCAATCATCCATCCGCCGTGTCGAAGCCCAGTCCGGCCATCTGGTTCCGCAGCAGGGCCAAGGCCTTCTCCATTCGGGCGAACCGCGCGGTCAGCACGGCTTGCCTCTGGGTCAGACGCTTCTGCTCGGCCGCGATTTGATCCTGAAGATGCTTGATCTGGTCGTCCATCCCCTTACGGTTCAACGCCAGGGTGCCGGTATCGGCGTTCACCATGCGGTCGAGAGACTCCTGCATCGCGCCGGCAAATCCCTGCTGGATCCGCACCGTGGCCGTAAAGGTCCCATCCACGCTGCGGTCGACACTCAATTGCAGACCGTTCTCGGGATACAAGGGGGATCCGCGCTCGGAAAAGGTGCTGTCTCCCAGGATGATGTTGCCCTGGTTGACGGCCTCCCGGTATTCGGTCTGGCCTTCCTGTTTGATCTTGGCGCTGGTGATGATCCCCTCGGAGACGGTCACCTGGACCTGGTAGGTGCCCGCCGCGGTGTAGGTGCTCGAGGCGCCGTAGAACTTGATGGTGTTGCTGTCGGTGCTGCCGGTCTTGTCGGCGCCGATGAGGGCCAGCACGCCCATGTGATCGCGGGCGATGGCCTCATCGAAGACGTCGGTCTTGAGGGTCAGCTTGCCGTCCTTGTCGAGCTCGAGACCGATCTGGGTCGGCAGGACGAAACTGTCGAGGGCCGCGTCGAAGCCGCTGGCCTGCTGCAAGAGAACCCGGCGCAGCTCATCGGCGGCATTGGAGACCACCGAATCGCCCATCAACACGCCGGCCACCTTGGTGGTCGTATTGTAGCCGGCTTTCTCCTTGTAGAGAGCGATCGCCGCGTTGTAGGCGGACACAATCGCGTTGAGCCGGTCGCGGACGGATTTGGTGTCCCGCGTCAGATTGACCCGCGCCGTCCCCTCCTCCTGCAAGCGCAGGGTCACGCCCTGAATGACATCGCCGATCGTGTTGGAGCTGCGGCTGATCCACTCGTCCGCGCCCAAAGGAAACCCGTCCACCTTGATCTGCGAATCCTGGGCCGACTGGGTCTGGGCGAAGTCCGCCGGGGCGAAACCGTCCAGCCCGGCCGTCACGCTCCCGCCCTGCACCAGCCGGCCGAGCGCGGGGATGTCGAACGTGGTCGAGCCGGACCCGGCGTTGTACGTCAGACTCAACTCCATCTGGCTGGCGCCACAGGTGTGGTCGGTCAGCCGGATCCGGCCGTTCTGCAGGACCGCGGTCGCGGTACCCCCGAAGGCGGCATTGATTTCCCGGATGAGGTGGTCCAGGGTCGTGTTGGCCGTGAGCAGGAAGCTGCGCTGGACGGCGGTCCCATCATGTTGTTGGCCGCTGATGGTGATCGACTCGTCTCCCGCGCGGGTGCCGTCAAACTGCGTCAGATCGATGATGCGGGTCGCCAGGACCGCGTTTTCGCTGCCTTTGGTCAGGGAGGAGGCCGTATGCCAGATTTCCGTGTTGTGCGTATGGATCGAGATCGCATAGTCCGAGCCGGCCTCGTTGCCGTTGAGCATGAGGTGATAGGCGCCGTTGTAGTAGAGCAGGTTGGCCGTCACGCCGGGATTGTTGGGATCGTTGTTGACCAGCCCCACCAGATCTTCGAGCGTGGTCTCGGAGGTGGTGAGGAGAGTTGTCTCCCGTCGATTATAGGAATAGATGAAGGCGCCCGCCCCGACGGAGTCCTGGGCGTATGCCTTGCCGGCGGTGTGAACCCACCGTTCGGCATTGGCCAGTTGGTTGATCTCCACCGTGTGGTTGCCCTCGAAGGCGCTATTGGAGGCTTCGACCGTCAGACGATTGGTGTCACTGGACGTGGCGTTGAAGGCCCGCAACGACTGCGCGCTGGCGAGATTGGCGGCGGAGTTCTTGAGAGCCCGGAGCTTGGCTTCCAGATCGCTCAGCGCGGTCTGCCGTTCGCTCCAGCCCCGCTGTCGCAACTGATAGCGGTTGACCGTCCCCCGCTCGGCCGCCATGAGCTGGCTGACCAGCGTCTTCGTATCGATGCCTGTAAACAGGCCTCCCAACTGTATGCCGGCCATTTTTATCCACCCTTCGGATTTATGATTTATGAATTACGATTTATGATTTAATTCATAAATCATAAATCGTAATTCGTAATTCTCGAATCAGAGGCCCCTGGGTTATTATCGGCGGCGTGGGCTTATACTTGAGTACGCGTTCAAGATCCTCCGGCCGCGACGGACCGCCGTCAGGGCGCCGGACACCTCCGTTTGCTGCGCCGTCAGAGCCAGGTGCAGCTCCCGATAGAGCCGCTCGAGCCGCTCCCATGGGTCCGTGGCCCGTCCCTCGTCGCTCGGGGTCGGTTCGTCACCCGTCGCTCGTCCGAGCGGCAAGCGCCGAGCGACAGGCGACGGGCGACGAACCGGGCCACGGCTCTCGATGATCTGCCGGACACACTCCTGGGCCTGACCACCCAGCCTCAGAGCCATGTCCAGGTGGCCCTGGCGCACGAGCTCAAGCTGCCGGGCCAACAACTCCTGCAAATGGTCCAGTGCTTCATGCATCATCCGGCGTGCTCGACTTCTTCCAATAAATTGGCGGCGTCGCGGTTGCCGGGATCGAGGGTCAGGAGATCCTGCAGGATCGCCCGCGACGGCCTGGGCCGACCGTCCTTCCAGTACAGAGCCGCCAACGCGAACATGACGGACCCGTCGCCGGGATGCATCTGGAGATAGACCTCGAGATAGTGAATCACCCGGGCGAAGGAACCCATCGCGCAGGAAACCTGGAACAATCCCAACAGGGCCAGGATGTTGTCCGTATCCAGCTCCAGCGACTTCATATAGAAGTCGAACGCCCGGGGCAGGTCCCGCCGCTGCTGGGCGACCATCGCCAGGCCCGCACAGGCCTTGGCGCATTTCGGGTCCAGCCGGTAGGCCACGCGAAACGCGATTTCGGCATCCTCGAGCTGGTCGGTCTGCAGTGCGGCGACCCCCAAGCCGATATAGGGTCCCGGCTCATCCGGGCCCAGGGATGCCGCCTTTTCATAACAGCGCTGGGCCTGGCGGTACCGGCCCACGGAGGTGTAGCAGTCCCCCAGCTCCCGCAAAGCCTCGTAGTGTGGCGCGCGTCGGGGGCCACTCGTCTCATGGATCCGCGGTTCGTTCATATCTTCCAATCTTCCCTCATTCCCGTCCTACCGTAGGAAGTCCAACAAGGATACGGTCATCAGCTTGCCCGCCACGGACAGAGACATCTGGTAGAGAACCTGCCGGCGGGAAAGGTCAATGGCGATCTGGGCGATGTCGGCCTGCTGCAGGCGCGTGGTCTGGTCCTGCGTGTCGAACTGCATGCTCTCGAGATTCCGCCGGAGCGTATCGAGGAACCCGATCTGGGAGCCGGCCGAGACGTTCGCCTGCACCAGTTGATTGCGGACCTCCTCCACACCGGCCACGCACTCGGTCACGCCCCGGACCAGTTCCTCGGCGTCCAAGCCGCGCTCGTTGATCAGCGTATCCCGGAGTCCGATCAGCGTATGGAAGGCATGGTACGTTCCCGGCACGCGGACCAGCGCCACCCCCGTCCCGGCGATCCCGCTCGTGTCGACATACAGCACGCGACCGGTGCGGGGATCGGTCAGGGCCTGGTTGGCGGTCCCCCCGGGAGGCACCGTCACGAACGATACGCCGTCATCGAGGGAAAGCCGGTAATTGTCGCCGTCATGGTCCACGGTCAGCCACGTGTCCCCGCGCACCGTGGACGTTCCCGTCCCGGCCGCCACGCCGGTGGAACCGAGGAACACCGGCGTCCCGCGCTCGTTCGTGCCGAACACCGCATCGCCGACCAGGCAGGCGTCCAGGTCCAACCCCGGCGCCACGTCCACCCGACGGGCTTGGTGGCTGCCTCGGTACGTCACGTCG
>VGYL01000340.1 GCA_016872975.1 Planctomycetota bacterium | reverse complement strand
GTCCTGCCCAGTCGAGGGGTGACTGTAGCCACCCGCAAGAAGCTGCCTGAGAATCGCCCAAAGCACGCAAAACAAAGCACTTAGATCGCAAATTGCCAGGCAGCGAAAGGTGGAACATCCGTTGGAGTACCGCCTTCAGGCGGGTCGGAAGGTCTTCCGGCGCAGCCGGCTCAACCTTTCGGGAACGCGGAAGGGAAAGCGGAAGGTAAGAGGGTAGGATGGTGGGAAGGTAAGAAGCCGCGGCGCGGCTCTGCGGTTCCTACCTTCCTACCTTCTTCACTTCCTACCTTCTTCTCTCTGTGTACTCGGTGACCTCTGTGGCTTCCTTTCTTACCTTCTACCGGATCGTGGGAAAAAAATAGGCGTCCCGATTCGCCGCAAGGCCGCCGGGTCCGAGAAAGGCGGGCGGAGCGGCCGCGGTGCGCCGCACTTATCGGAAGTCCGGCGAACCTTCCGGCCGGCGACCCTCGCGCCTTGACTCGGCGGCTCGAACCGGATATCCTATAGGAACAATCGAACTGGGGGTCCGATTCAAGTATGAAGTGCCGCAAATCCATGCCGCGGGGCGCACTCTTTGCCGCCGTCCTGGCCTTGGGCCTGGCGGGGCGAGGATATGGCCCGACGTCGGCCCAGGCCGAGATGCCGAGCGGTCCCCCGACACGGCAGATCACCAGCGAAAACGCCGAACCGAGACCCGCCTACGAGCTGTGGCTCGACCAGAGCCCCGCCCAGGCGGGCAAGCTGTCGCCGGATTCCGGGACGCACCGGTTCGCGGCCGATGAGGTCGTCGTCCTGTCGGCCGAGCCGCAGCCGGGATACCAGTTCGCCTACTGGCTCGGCGACGTGGCCGACCCGAAATCCCAGCGGACCACGGTCCACGTCAATTCCTCGAAGGTGATTGTCGCGATCTTCCAGCCGGCCGACGACGATCCTTCCAAAGAAGTTCTCCTCGAGGGCGGCGGCGGTGGGGGCGGCGGGCTCTTCCCCACCCGCATCGATCTGAGCATGCCCGGCTACAGCCTCGCCGGCGGCGGCAAAGGCCAGTCCAAGCTCGTACCCGTCCCGGTGCCTATCCCCGAGCCGGCCACGGTCC
This sequence comes from Planctomycetota bacterium, assembly GCA_016872975.1. Taxonomy (GTDB): domain Bacteria; phylum Planctomycetota; class Phycisphaerae; order Sedimentisphaerales; family Anaerobacaceae; genus PLanc-01. The sequence goes on along the minus strand of VGYL01000340.1, from coordinate 5,887 downwards.
TGCTCCTGGGCTTGGGCGCCCTGGCCCTGCGCAGAAGGCGTGGGTAAGCACAGACCCTGCTTTCTCAGAATAGTCTCTTGCTGTCCAGCAGGAAGGTCACGGGGCCGTCGTTGGTGCTGGTGACGTGCATGTGGGCGCCGAAGGAGCCTTTCGCGACCGGGAGGTCCGACCGGGCGATCAGGTCCGCGACCTTCTCGTAGAGCGGCTCGGCCATTTGCGGGTCGGCGGCGGCATCGAAGCCGGGCCGGCGGCCCTTGCGGCAGTCGCCCTGCAGGGTGAAGTTGCTGATGAGCAGGATGCCCCCGCCGATCTCCAGGACGCTGCGGTTCATCTTGCCCGCCTCGTCCGGGAAGATGCGGAGGTTCACCAGCTTGTCGGCCAGGAACTCGGCGTCGGCCGGCGTGTCGTCTTTGCCCACCCCCAGATACACGAGCAAACCTTGGCCGACGGCCCCGATCACCCGGCCCTCCACCTCGACCTTCGCCTCCGCTACCCGCTGAATCACCGCCCGCATGGACGCTCCTTCCTGCCTGGTCTGCTCATCATCGCCGAGAACTTGGTCGGTCTGGGTGGCAACACGTTTGTAGTGTGCTCGTCAGAGCATGTCTTTGGGCGCAACGGTACGCGCCGCAAGACCATCGGCAAGCTCCGAAGGCTCCGCTTGCCGCTGCCACCCAGCCGGGCTCTTCACACTTGAAACTTTGCACTTCCAACTTCTTTCCATGCCCTTCCGGGCACACTACGAACCCGCCTGGTCTTTGCCGTCGAAGCGGAACCAGACGGTGCCGCGATAGGGGCCGGCGGCCTGGTTCTTCTGGCTCTGGGGGCCGAGGACCTCCGGCTTGTCGAATTTCGTGCCGATGGCCGGGATGCCGTGCAGCAGGGCAATGCCGGTGTCCGGCAGGTTCAGCTTGGTGTTCGCCGGGAAGGGGCCGTCGTTCGGGCGGTACACGCCCAGGTACAGCTCGGGGGTGCCGTTGACGATGGTGATGTCGCCCTCTTCGGTCGAGAAGACGACCCAGCGCCAATCGCGGTAATAGCCCTTGAACTCGGGGAAATCCCACGTCACGCCGGGGATGTCGTTCTTGTACGGGTTGCTCCAGACACCCAGTGTGCCGCCTTTGAGCCGGTTCTTCCACACGCGGTACGGCCCCCGGCCCAGCCACCGCATCGACTGCATCTTGCTCTCGGGATAGTCGAAATGGATGCCGAAGAGCGCGAGCTCGCCCTGCAATTCGTACTCATACTCCAGACTGATCCAGCCGGTAGGATGCACTGTCCAGCGGGCGTGCTTCAGACCGCCCTCATACGTGGCGTCCAGAACGATATTGCCATGCTCCTCGTGCGCCGTGAGGCGCAAGCCGCGTGCGGCCCCACCCACCAGCTTCGGCCCGCTCAAGGCGACCGGCCGCCCGCCCACGGCGACCTCCACCAGTTCGGCACTCTCCACGGCAAAGGCCAGCGTCACGGCACCTACCTCGACTCGAATCCGCCCTTCTTTCGCGGTGGCCCGAACCGGCACGGAGGCGGATGCCTTCGCATCAACCGAGCGACGAACATGGCGACCGAGAGTCTGAAGGTCCCAGGACCACGTCCAGAGCTCTCCACGGCCCGGGTCGTGTGCGGTCAAGTACAACACGTCGGCATTCCGCCAATCCGGCGGCAGCTTAAGCTGCATGGTTCCCTCCCCGTGCGGCGGGATGTCCGGGGCTTGGACCATTCCCCGGAAGACATCGCGAGGACCGCTGGCCTTGCTGGCTGGGGTCGGGAAGGTCGCCAGCTTCATCTCGAACTGACAATCCCGCAGATTCGTGAAGTCGTAGCGGTTCCAGATCCTCAATGTCCCATCGAAATACGCCGGCAGTTCCGCCAGGTCGATGTGGATCGGGGACCAGATCTCTTTGACCGTGTAAAAACTCGCCTCCTTCTGATGATAGGGTCCGACGATGCCGTCGGGGGCCTGGTTGCCGGCGACGTCGATCGCGCCGTTTCTGTCCGTGCGGACGACCCCTTCGTCCGCGAATACCCAGAGGAAACCGCCCGCTCCCATCGGCGAGGCGTACATCGCGTTCCAGTAGTCGTCGAGCCCGGCGCCGTGGCCGCCGTCGTAGAGGCCGTGGAGGAACTCCGTGGGCAGGTAGAGCGTCCCGCCGGCCAGTTTCTGCTGCGTGGTTTCGTAGTTGCGGTAGTGGGCGGTGTCGAGGCCGTTGAAGTTCTCCCACGGGTGGATGACCGTGCGGTTCTGGGGATCGTAGAGGGCGAACTGGTCGTCCAGCGCACGGTTCCAGCCGCCTTCGTTGGCGTTGTCCCAGAAGAGGATGCACGGGTGGCACACATCCCGCGTCACCATCTGTTTGACGAGCCTCTTGCCGACCTCCGTATCGTAGGGCGGCTTCTGCCAGCCGGCCAGCTCATCCAGCACGTACAGGCCCAACTCGTCGCAGGCGTCGAGGAAGTGCGTGTCGGGCGGATAGTGCGACATCCGCACGGCGTTCATATTCATCTCCTGGATCAGCCGGACATCGGCGTAGCTGATCTCCTTGCTCAGGCAGCGGCCCGAGTCCGGCCGGAAGCTGTGCCGGCAGACGCCCTTGAGCCGGATCTTCTGCCCGTTGAGGTACAGGCCGTCGCCCGCCCGGACCTCGAACGTCCGAAAGCCGAATCGCTTCGAAACGGTGTGAAGCGTCCGGATGCCCTGCCACAGACTGACCCGTACGGTGTAGAGGTTCGGTGTCTCGGCCGTCCACGTTTGGTGTCCCCGCATTTGCCTGCGGAGTGTCGCCGCCCCCTGGCCGGCCTTGAGCTTCGTTTGAAACGCTTCCCCCAACACGGTGCCGCCCGGCCCGATGATCGCGGCCGTAACAGAATCGGCGTCGCCCGTTCCGTCGAGGTGGACATCGACGCGGAAGGCCCCATCCGCGCGGGCATCGACCGCGATCCAGTCGATGAACTGCCGCGGCACCGCCTCCAGGTAGACGGGCCGGTAGATCCCGCCGAAGACCCAATAGTCCGCCTGCCGCTCGGCCGCCTCCACGCTCGCGTCGGACGAGACCTTGCTGACGGTGACCTCCAGGAGATTCTCGCCGGTCTTGGCCAGGTCGGTGATCTCGTACTTGAACCGGTAGAATCCACCCCGGTGTTTCGGTCCGGCGGACCGGCCGTTGATCCAGACCTCCGTGTCGGTCATCACGCCCTCGAACACGAGGAAGATGCGCCGGTCGCCCCAGGTCGCCGGAACGCTGAACGTGCGGCGGTACTTGCCCTGCTCACTCGCCTTCTTCTTGTCGTTGCCGTAATTGTAATCGCCGAAGCCCTGCAGCTCCCAGTTGGAGGGCACGCCGATCGTGGTCCACGTGCCGCTGTTGCGCCCGGCGGAGCAGAAGAACTCCCACGGCACAGGATCGTCCTTCCCCTGCCCGGAGAGATACACGACCTGAGAGTCCTCCGCCAGCGCCGCCGCGGCGAACAGGGCCAAACAGACGATTCCTACTCTAAACTCCACTCGACAATTTCGCATGATCGTTCCCTATCCAAACCACGGTGCGGCGGTCGCCCGCCGCAGATGCAGCTCATCGACGACCGCGTTGCCCCGGTGCGTCACCAGATACAAGACCAACTCCGCGATCTCGTCCGGCGCGATCAGTTCTTCCTTCTTGATATCGGGGCGGACATTGCCCACCATGTCGGTATCGACGCCGCCCGGACAAATCACGTGCACGCGGATCTTCGTCCCGCGCAGCTCCTCCGCCAGGGCAATACTCATCCCGCGCAGGGCGTGCTTGGACGCGGTATATGCGCTCTGGAGCGGATAGCCCTTGACGCCGACGACCGAGGAGATGTTGATGATGCGGCCCGCCTCGGACCGCCGCAGCAGCGGCAGCGCCTCCCGGCAGAGAATGAACGGCGCACGCGCGTTGACCGCCCAGCAGCGGTCCAGGTCCTCCGTGCGGGTCTCTTCCAACCGGGCGGAATGCGTGATCCCGGCATTGTTGACGAGAATGTCCAACCGCCCGAACCGCTCCTGCGTCGCGCGGACGAGGCTACGGATCGACGCCTCCTCGGCCAGCTCCGTCACCACCGGCTCCGCCCGTCCGCCCGCGCGGCGCACCAGGTCCGCCGCCTCCGCGAGCACATCGGTCGCGCGGGCGGCAAGTACGACGGCCGCACCCTCCCCGGCCAAGGCCAGAGCGATCGCCCTGCCGATTCCGCGACTGCCGCCGGTGACAATCGCCACTTGCCCGTCCAACCGTCCAGCCATAGCACACTCCACGTCAAGACCAAGTCATCGGATTATACTGCCACGCCGGCGAACCGTGGAGCAAAACATCCCGGCGACTCGTCAGGGGTGTGCGACTGTATTTCGTGGGGGCAGATGGCACCGGACCCAAGGCCCTGGTTTGTAGTGTGATCGTAAGAGCATAAAGAGAGAACACGGTGGCACTGGTGGTTTCCTTGCTTTGCGGTTTGTCCTTTCCTATGCTCTTACGAGCACACTACAAACCAACGCGCGGCAGGCTAGAGACGGAGGACAGAAGACGGAGGGCGGCCGTCCTCCGTCGTCGGTCCTCTGTCGTCTTCTTTGGGAGTTCCCCGCTATCTCCACCGGACTCTTCGGAGGGTGAAGCTGGGTGTCAGATAGATGTGCCGGTCGTTCGGGTCGGGAAATTCGTGGTCCCGCATCCAGCGGCCGTAGCTGTCCGGCGAGCGTTCGCGCTGCGTGACCTCGAAGGTCTTGAACCCTATGTACATTCCCAGCGGGCCGAGCGAGATCGACAGGAAGGGTCCGATCATCGGGGACCGCAGCACGACCAGGGGCAGCGCCCCGCGCCAGGGGTCGTCCTCGGGCCGGAACGAGCGGCGGATCGGACGGATCATCTTGCCCGCGACGATGTCGAACTTCACACCCCAGCCGTGCGGCTGGATCTGCCGCGGATCGTCGTCAAACCACAGACCCCGCTCATAGGAGCCGAGGCTCGTACTCACACCCCCGACACGGCCTTCCTGACAGCCGGCCAGGATCACAACCAAGAGCCAGACTATGGTTCTGGGCACCATCTCCCCATCTTCCCCGAGTGCCTCCGCCCGCTCGACCCAGGATTTGCCTGAATCCGCGCCCGAATCCACCCTACAGTCTTTGGGGCCTATTTCTCTGCGGGAATTCCCTTTTGCGTCTTGTTTCGTCCCTGGCGGCATACCTGCTGCCCTTCGGCCCACGGTCCATCTTGCCGCGGTCTGGCTCTCAGCCTTTCGCCCATTCCGATTGCTGGATTACGCCATGGCAAACGCAGTCCTCTGCCGTCCAACCTCCCCTTGCCCGTGCTGTCGTACCGCAGGGGGATGCGTACGGGGACAGGCAATGGGATCGTGCTGGGGTCTGCCGGCGGGGCTTTGACAAAGGAGACAACGATGGCTGGACATGAGAGATACAACATCAACGAAGCATCGAAGGAAGCACTGACGCACATTCCGGGCGTGGACGACGATACGGCCGAGGCGATCCTCGAATTCCGGGAGCGGCGCGGCTGGATTCACAATCTGGAGGAGCTCGAAGACGTCGAGCAGATCGAGCCCGACGAGATGAATGAGCTGCGCGAATGGCTGACCGTGGCCTCGGAGAGCAGCGGGTCGCTGGAGTACCAGGGCAAGAAGGAAGAGCCGGACATCGTCTGAGCCGCACCCCGTTTCCGGAGCGGCGGAGGTGGGGGTGGATTCCCGGCCCAGGCGGAGAGTTGGCCCTAAGCACCGCATTTCACAAGTACCGCGACTATGGTGGTAGATTGCCGCGCTCGGCGAGCCTCGCTCGCAATGACATAGGGTGCCCAAGTATGTCATTGCGAGGAGCTTCAGCGACGAAGCAATCTCTACCCTATAGTCTCAGGACTTGCGA
>VGYL01000339.1 GCA_016872975.1 Planctomycetota bacterium | reverse complement strand
CACTGGGCGTTCAACGACCCCCTGCGGCGCGAAGGCAGGTACAAGGATCACCCGCCCACACCCCAGGAATTCCGCCGGCTCACGACCCGCGTCGTGGACCTGCACCCCGTAACGGTGATGCAGAACGCCCGCACCAGCGGCGGCGGCGTGGTCACGAGCGTGCCCACCCAGGCGATTTCGGTCGGCCCGGTCGAGACCTGGAAGGCCGAGAAGGTCTCCATCTGGCAGGCGGGCACGCACGACAACCCCTTCGGCATGCGACTGACGAGCTTGATGATCGGCAAGAGGATCCCCGACAGCGCCGTGCCGATGTCGCTGCTGGCGGATCATCCGAACGTGCAGTTCAATTTCTACCGCCCCGCCATCGGCACGTGCGAGGCGGAGATGCATTAGTGCCAAGGCATCAAATCCGAAATCCGAATATCGAAATTCGAAACAAGCACAAAGGCTCAAATGTCCCAAAGTAGAACAACTCGTTCACTCAGCAGGTTTTGGACATTGAGAATTCGGTCATTGGAATTTGTTTCGAATTTCGTGCTTCGTGGTTCGGATTTCGAGGGGAGGTCTTCTCGCGCGACATCAAGTCGTGCGGTGGTACTAACCACACTTAGCACCTGGAGGTATACCTGATGGCTGTGGATGTCTTGGTCCTGAATACGGCGGTCGTGGACTTGCGGCGGCCCGATTTCGAGTTTGCCGACCGGCTCGTCGGCAAAGGCGGTCTGGCCAAGTGCCGGTCCGAAGACATGCCCAGGTATTCCCAGGCGCAGATCCAGCAGTGGATCGAAGAGGGCTTTGCCACGGCGGGCGGGCCCGGCAACATGGCTCCGCTGATCGCGCGGACCGGTCTGAAGGTCGCGGTCGGCGTCAGCCTCGGCCGGGGCGATTACGACGGCCTGGATGCCCAGGGCAGGTACTTCCATGACACGATGACCGCCAACGGCATCGACATGTCCGCCACCTTCATCCATCCGCGCCTGGCCACCGGCACGACCTTCATTCACAGCACCTCCGGCGACGACCGCGGCGGCATCGCCTACTTCCCGAACGCCAACAACGATTTCGATTTCGCGGTGTTCCGCAAGGCCGTCGAGCGGCTCCGGCCCCGGATCGTCTACTACATGTACTCGGGCCTCTCCGATCGCGGCGACGCCCACGGCGGCCGGGATCTCGCCGACTTCATTCGCTGGTGCCAGGGCCAGGGGGCGGTGACCATCGCCGACAGCCACACGCTGACCGGCAACCCGCACCAACTCATTGCAGAGAGGAAACCGGTCAAGGAGTACCGATTGCTGGAGCCCCTGCTGCCCCAGTTGGACCTGTTCTTCACCTCCTCGGACGAGGCCAAGCTGATCGAGAACACGCTCGGCCGAAAACCGGCCCAGACCGACCTGTGCGAGCGGGCGTACAATACCCATTTCCTGGAATTCCTGACCAAGCGGTTCTGGCAGGACGACGGGCGAACCAAGCTGTTCGGCGTGACCGTCAGCGACGGCGCCTATATCGCCTACCTCGGGCCGGAAGGCGAGACGGGCGGACCCACGAAAGTGACCTCCCGGTTCATGGCGGGCGAGGTCGTGGACCTCGTCGGCGCCGGCGACTCGTTCCGCGCGGGCCTGATCACCTACATCGCCAGCAATCTGGAGGGCTTCCGCAAAGGGGTGATCGACTTCCATCAGGCCGTCCAGGCGGGCAACCTGTTCGCCTCGCTGTACATCAAGGCCCCGCTCGGCGACCGTTACGGCAACATCCGCCCTTATCCCAAGATGCTGCAAGTCCTCCGAACCAAAGACGGCTTCAAAAGCTTCGAGGCCCTGCGACAGGCTTTGGGGTAGAACAGATGGCCCAAGGCGGCTTACAACCGAAGTTCACGATCACCAACGCCATCACGGCCGCGCTGACCCAGATTGAGCGGGCACGGGGTTTTCTCGAAGCAGCAACGTTGTCCGAAGACTGGGTCCGAGCCATGGGCGAACGGGCGCTGGTCCTGGAGGCCCACCACACAACACATATCGAGGGAACACGGTTGACGTTGGATCAGGCTGAGCGCCTGCTGGCGGGCGAGTCAGTGCCGGAAGCCGACCCGGACGATGTGCGGGAGTTGTTGAATTACCGCCAAGCATTCGAGTTCGTGTCCGAGTATCTTGATAGTGGCGCGCCAATCACCGAGGGTCTAATCCGCGAGATACACAAGCGACTGGTGGAGGGGGTTCGCGGCGGCAGGGCCGCACCAGGGCAGTACCGCAAAGTCCAGAACTACGTGGTCAACTCTGCCACCGGCGAGACGGTCTACACACCGCCTGCGGCGCACGATGTACCGGCGTTGATGGCCGAGTTGGTGGCGTGGCTGAACCAGCCGAGCGAAGTGCATCCCGTGCTGGTCAGCGGCATCGCCCAATTCCAACTCGTCCACGTCCACCCCTTCCTGGATGGCAACGGCCGAACTTCCCGGCTCCTGTCGACACTGTGCCTCTATCGGGCGGGATACGACTTCAAACGCCTGTTCACCATCAGCGAATACTACGATCGGGACCGGGCGGCATTCTACGCGGCGATCCAGAACGTGCGGGAGCGGCAGATGGACATGACCGGTTGGCTGGAGTACTTCACAGGCGGTCTATCCACGCAGTTGGGCGAGGTGAAGCAGCGAGGCGAACGCGTCATGTACCGGGATGTGCTGGCCCACACGTACAGGTTGTCCGAACGCCAGGTGAGGGCGCTCGGCCACGTACTCGAACACGGCCAGTTGACCATCCAAGAGTACGAGGCCTTGTGCCCTGACGCTAACCGCCGCACGCTCCAACGAGACCTCAAGAGCTTGATGGACAACGGTCTTCTTGTCGAGCGGGGAACCAGCGCTACCGATCCGACGAAGCGTTATACACTTGCCGAAGGGCTGGCTCGACCATCTACTATGACAAGCTATGACATGAAGCTATGACAAGCTATGACATGAAGCTGCGACAAGCCCACGACAGAACTTGCGACAGGCTTGCGACATGGATCACGACGTACTCGCGATAGAGGCCGCTTGACACAGAGCCCGTTTGGAGCATATGGCTATGGCAGCAAAGAAGAGACAATTCGATTGGCAGGACAAGGTAGTCAACCACGCCCAGATCGGCGGCATCGAGACCTCGGTGTTGGATAATGGACCGGGCCGCGGGACGCGCATCGCCTGGGTCAATACCGGGGCGGGGCTGCGGTACAAGATCGTGATCGACCGGGGGCTGGACATCGTCGATGCGTTCTACAACCAGCACAGCTTGGTCTGGCTCAGTCATGCCGGCGTTACCGCGCCGCGCCCGGACGTCAACAGGGGCATCGAGTGGCTCTGGACGTTCCCCGGCGGCCTGGTGACCACCTGCGGCCTGACGCACGTCGGCGGGCCCGAGGCGGACGACTCCGGTGAGCGCGGCCTGCACGGGCGGTTCAGCAATCTGCCCGCCCAGGTGGAGTCCATCGTTCAGCCCAACCTGGGCACCGGGAACCTGGAGATGAGCATCACGGCTCTCGTGAAGGAGTCCCGCGTCTTCGGACCCAACCTGGAGCTGCGCCGGACGATCTCCGGCACAGTCGGCGAGCCGGCGCTTCGGATTCATGATGTCGTGACGAACGTCGGCAACGCGCGGACGCCGCACATGCTCCTGTACCACTGCAATTATGGCTGGCCCCTGGTGGACAAGGGCACGAAGATCGTCTGGAAAGGCCGGTGCGTCTCGCGCGGCTTGGACATGGACAACGCGATCTTCAACAGCACGCACGACTATCGCGTCTCCCAACCGCCGCGGGAGCGCCATCGCGGCACGGGCGAGGCATGTGGCTTCATCGACGCTGCGCCCGATGCGGACGGCATGTGCAACGTCGGCCTGCACAATGAGAAACTCGGGCTGGCGGTCGCCATGCGGTATCCCAAGAAGCAACTGCCATCGCTGGCCAACTGGCAGCACTGGGGACCGGGCGAGTACGTCACCGGCCTCGAACCGGGCACCAATCCGCCCATCGGCCAGGCCAAGGCCCGCGCGCAGAAGCAACTGCTCCACCTGGAGCCCGGCCAGAGCCGGACGTACAACCTCGAAATCCGCGTCCTGACCGACGAGCGCGATATCCGGCGCTTTCTCAGGGCGAGCGGTGGGGAGGGTGCATGACCGCTCCCGCGATCCGCGCGGGCGCGTGGCGAGGGCGTCTCGCCCTTGCGTGTCGCGGGCATCCTGCCCGCGCTTCGAGGACGTCCCGCCCTCGACACAAGAGGACAAGGGCAGGATGCCCTCGCCACGAAGCCGCGCCACAACGATCATGCACCCCGGCGGGGGTCTATGATCTATGATTCGTGATTTACGATTTATGAACTGTAATTCGGCCCCGGTACGGGATGTCTCCTGAATCAACCATCAAAGATCAACCATCAACCATCCAAGAAGCGGAGCATACCTTCGTCGGTTTCGGCTTCGGACCCATCCAGGCAGGACTCTTCGCCAAGGAGGCCTTCCAGAGCGGCAACTTCCGGCGGATCGTCGTCGCGGAGATCGACCCGCGCCTCGTCGAGGCGGTGCGAGCGAATGGGGGCTCGTACTCCGTCAATATCGCCCGAAACGACCGCGCCGAGACCGCACGAATCGAAGGCGTCGAGTTGCTGAATCCGGCGCATCCCGAGGAAGCCGAGGCCCTGCGGGCCGCGCTCTCCGAAGCCACGGAGATTGCGACCTGCCTGCCTTCGGTCAAATTCTACGATACGGCCGCGGATAACAGCGTCGCCGCCTTGATCGCCGCGGGCTTGCAGCATCGCAAGACCGATGCGACCATCGTCTACGCTGCCGAAAACCACAACCATGCCGCCGAGATTCTCGAACAGGCTGTCGCGCAGAGGCTCCCCGCCCAAGTGGGACCCCCGCCCTCGGGGGTCATCCTCTCGGATCGACAGCCGGGGGCGGCTGTCCCACAACACGGGCGAGACGCCCGTGATACCATGGGCGGGACGCCCATGCTACGGGTGCAATTCCTCAACACCGTCATCGGCAAGATGAGCCAGGTGGTGACCGATCCGCAGGAGATGGCGCAGCGCAACCTGGCGCCGATCGCACCGGGCCTCGACCGCGCGTTTCTGGTGGAGGAGTTCAATCGCATCCTCGTCAACAAGACGACGATTCCCGCTTTCGTGCCGGGCATCGGCGTCTTTATAGAGAAAGACGATCTGCTGCCCTTCGAGGAGGCCAAGCTCTACGGCCACAACGCCATTCACGCCCTGCTGGGCTTCATCGGCCTGCTCAAGGGCTACACGAAAATGACCGAGCTCACGAGCGATGCCCCCCTGATGCACGTGGCACGGGAGGCATTCCTGCGGGAATCCGGTACGGCCCTGATCCGCAGGCACGCCGCCCTCGGCGACGAGCTCTTCACCGAGGCGGGCTATCGCCATTACGCCGACGACCTGTTGCAGCGCATGACCAATCCCTATCTCGCGGATACGACCGCTCGCGCCGCCCGCGATGTCGTGCGCAAACTGGGACGTCAGGACCGAATTTTCGGCACCATGAGTCTCGCCCTGGAGCACGGCATCGAGCCGGCCAATCTGGCCCTGGGCGCCATGGCCGGCATCGCCCTGCTGCTGGCAAACGCCGCCGAGTACGGCTTGCCGCCGGAACTGGGAGCACTAGCCTGGCGGCAACTGAATGCGCACGGCCTCTCGTCGCTGCTGACGTGGCTCTGGCAGGATCCGGTATCTCCTGCATCGAGCCGATTGCTCGATGGTACCTGCGCCGCCCGCGTTTCTCTCGTGCATCTACTGGCCCATGCGCACCAATGACAAGCAACACAAGCTGGCTTACCTCTATGCGCTGGTGGCGGTCGCGTTCTGGGCCACCTCGGCCACCGCCTTCAAGCTGTCCCTGGGCCACACGGGCCAATTGCCTTTGCTGCTGGTCGCCTCGGTGGCCTCCACGGGGGTCTTTTTCGCGTATCTGGCGGCCACGAACAGGCTCAGATTGCTGCGCGCGTTCACGCGGGAAGATTGGCTGTGGTCCGCGGGACTGGGACTGCTGAACCCCTTCCTCTACTACGCGATTCTATTCAAGGCGTATTCGCTGCTGCCGGCGCAGGAGGCCCAGCCGATCAATTTCGTCTGGCCCCTGACGCTGGTGCTGCTTTCGATCCCCCTGCTGGGCCAGCGTCCTCGGCCCGCGAGCCTTCTCGCCCTGTTCATCAGCTTCACCGGCGTCGTTGTCATCGCCACGCATCCGACCCGACCGGCGGATATTCTGGACTTGCGTTTCAGCAACGGACCCGGTGTCCTGTTGGCTTTGGGCAGCACCGTCATCTGGGCCCTGTTCTGGATCATCAATACGAAGGACCGATGCGATGAAGCGGTGCGTCTGTTTGCGAACTTCGCGTTTGCCTCCGCCTACATCCTCGTGCTCGCCCTGCTGCTCGGGCCGGTCCGCCTCGGCGGTTGGCGCGGCCTGTTCGGGGGGCTCTATATCGGTCTGTTCGAGATGGGCCTCACCTTCCTGGCCTGGCTCAAGGCCCTCAAGACCGCCAGGAGCACCGCCCACGTGGTGAACCTGATCTACCTGGTCCCGTTCCTCTCGCTGCTCGTGATCGCGTGGGTCCTGGGCGAGAAGATCCTGCCGTCCACCCTCGTCGGCCTGCTCCTGGTCGTCGCCGGCATCGTTCTACAGAAGGCGTGGGGATAGCGCCGCCGCCATCGGCACGTGCGAGGCCCAGATGCATCAATGCCAAGGCGTCAAATCCGAAATCCAATTTCGAAATCCGAATCTCGAAATCCGAAACAAGTTCCAATGACCAAAATACGAATGACCGAAACCACGGACCGGGCTTTGCCCGTTTCGGATTTTCTTCGTTTTCTTCCGTTGGGGATTTGTTTCGGATTTCGAGATTCGAATTTCGGATTTTCGCGGTGTCAGTGGGCGATGACGCTGGAGACGCGGAAGACCGGCAGGAGCAGGGCAATGGCGATGGTCCCGATGATACCGCCCAGAATGGTGATCATCAGCGGC
>VGYL01000338.1 GCA_016872975.1 Planctomycetota bacterium | reverse complement strand
CGTACCGGGCCAGTGGAAGGCGCCGGTGGTGCAGGCCGCGCTGGCGCAAGTCGCCGCGGCCTGCCGCAAACACGGGAAGATCATGGGCTGCCATGCCGATCGCGTCGAGGACATGCCTGGACTCAGGGAACTGGGCGTTCAGATGTTCGGCTATTTCTGCGATATCGGCCTGTTTCGAGCGGCTGCGTCCGCTGTTTCCGGCGACTTTCGCAAGGCGCTGGAAGTGGCTGTGTGACGCTGGCGAGCAAAGCGTAGATGACTTCAAAGGAACGCCTCCTGGCTGCGATGCGCGGCCGGCCGATCGATCGCGTGGCGAACATGCCCCTGATCAAGCAGTTCTGCGCGCGCCAGGTGGGGATCTCATTTCGAGACTACAATCGAGATCATCGCGTGTTGGTGGAGTGCCAGCTTCGGATGCGCGAGCGTTGGGACATCGACTGCTTCAACGTGACCGGCTTCGCTTATCGGGAGGCCGGTGATTGTGGGTTGCCGCTGACCTGGCTGGCGGACGCGCCGCCCCATCCTGACGGGGTGCTGGTGACTGAGCGCAGAGATATCGCGGCTCTGCGCTGGCCGGCGCCGTGGGATGGTCCCCTGATGAGCGATCGGCTGGCCGCGATCCGGCTCTTCAAGGAGCGCCGACCCGATATCGCGGTGCACGGGTGGGTCGAAGGCCCCTTTGCACAGGCCGCCACGTTCCACGGCCTGGAACAGACGATGGCGGATCTGGTGCTGGAACCCGATCTGCTGCGCGCCTTGATGGACTACATCGTGCCGCACGAAGCGGCGTTCGCCAGGGCGCAGCTCGATGCGGGCGCCGAGATCATCGGCATCGGCGACGCCGCAGCCTCAGTGATCGGGCCAGCATCCTATCGTGAAGTGGTCCTGCCGTATGAGCGAGAGCTGATCCGCGCCATTCACGCGCACGGCGGGTTGGTCAAGCTGCACATCTGCGGCGACATTACGCATCTGCTGCCGGACATCGCCAGGACCGGCGCCGACATGGTAGATATCGACTGGATGGTTGATCTGCGGCGGGCGCGCGCGGTGCTGGGCACGGAGGTGTGCCTGTGCGGCAACTTCGACCCGGTGGCGGTGCTGCTGCAGGCCGGCCCGGACGATGTGCGCGACGCCTGCCGGCGATGCATCGTAGAGGCTGGGACGCCCTTCGTGCTCTCGGCGGGGTGCGAGGTGCCCGCGGATACGGGTGCCGACAACTTCGGCGCCATGTGCGAGCGCTATCTGCCAGCGCTGTAGAGCCGATGCGCCGAACGTCGCAGGATCTCGGAGCGACCATAGCCATGGATACATCAGCCAGGCCGGCGAAACCCCTTCTGGAGTGGATGAAGCGCGGTGATCCGGATCTCGTGCCGGTCATGCTGGCCGACCCTCATTCCACGACCGCGTCATACTTCGGCGTCTCGGCGCGCGCCGAGGGACAGTCCGCCTCCTTCACTGATCTGCCGCAATCCCCCATCACGCCGGAGATGGTCTTGCAGTGCTGTCGGGAGACCGGTATCCAGCTCGTCTGCCCCTTGGGCGGCGCCACGCACCTCGACGTCATCGGCTTTCTGGACGACGTCGAGACGACTGTCCAGGAAGAGATGGCGGTCAACGGGGATCTCATCAAGCGTACCGCGATCCGCACCCCGGCCGGGGAGTTGGCGGACGTGTTCGTGACGCCGGCTGGAAGGCCCGCCTACTGGGCGGAGCATTTGGTCAGAGGCCCGGCAGACCTGCCTGCGCTGACCCACCTGATCGAACGCGTGGCGCAAGCGAGTCTGGAGGATGATCGGGTGCGCGACCGGTTGACGGCCAAGTTCCGGGCGGAGGCCATGCGATGGCCGGCCGAGACCCTCTTCAAGGTCAGTCTGGGCGTGCCCACCTTCGTGCTGGCCAGTATGCTGTATATGGCGCACGAAACCTTCTGTTATCTGTTGGCGGATCATGTCGCGGCGATGGAACGCCTGTACGAGGCGCTCGAGCAGGCTACCCTGGTCTGGCTGGAATGCGCTGCTGCGGCCGGTGCCGACATCACCATGGGCGCGATCAACGGCCTGGAGCTTTTTTCTCCACGGATCTATCGGCGCTATTTCATCCCCCAGGCTCGTCGACTACATGAGGCGGCGCACACCCACGGGATGCTCGGCTGGGTGCACACCTGCGGCCATATGCGCTCCCTGATCGAGACGGGCGTGTATGACGAGATGGCGGTGGATGTGCTGGAAAGCCTGGCGTCGCCGCCACTGGGCACGGTCGCCGACCTGCGCAGCGCCCGCCAGCGGCTGGGCAACCGGATCGTGACACGCGGCGCCGTTAATGTGAACTACTTCTATTTGGACTTTGAACAACGCTACGATGTCAAGCGGCTTGGCCCATCCAGCCCAACCAACGGTTGTGAGGGGTCTGGCAGTCGCCGAAGGAATAACTTGGCGGTTTGAGACGCGGTCGGTGTGCTCAAACTGCCAAGTTATTCCCCAGCAGGCTCGAACCGGCCGCTGATAACGCCCAGAAGACATCCTGCCCGGCCAAGATTCACGCTCTGGGTTATACCAATAGGCTCATGTCGCCGGGCAATTTGTTCAAAGTCCAATTCTATGATGAGGATCTGGAGGCCTTGCGCGCCGAGACCCGCCGGGTAATGGCCGCCAACCGGGGCTGGCGGCACATGGTGGGCGATACCAACGACTCGTACCCGCCCTATCCCAGGGCAAACATCCTTGCGGTAGCTGATGAAGTGCGCAAGAGCGGCAGGATGCTGGCGTATCAGGGCCGGATTTCATGATGGAGGGCCTCTGGCGCACTGGCGCAGTCGACGGGCGCGTGACAAGCCGTCATCTTGATGCGATCCTACAGACGTTTCTATTGTAGAAACGCTGGCTTGGATTGGCAATTCCGACCGGTTCGCGCTGAACGGTACTGTGGAGGAGGTGGCAGCCACCTGATTCAAAGCGGGCAGGACTGTGGAGATGCGAACAACTCTCCGCTCCGAGTTGCTCACATCTCCACAGCCCCTACTACGACGGCTGGGGCGGACTTTCTCGATGATAATCAGGGAACCCATTTTGTCCGCTGATTCGCGGACAACCCAGTGCGTTATTGACAGGAGGAAAAAATGGCAACCAAACACCGGCAGAACACTGTGACTCGCAGGCGATTCCTCGCCATCGTGGCGGGGGTAGGAGCCATGGCGGGATCCGCCCCGCTCCTACAAGGGTGTGCAATTCCCGAGGCTCCGCGCGCCGCACCGATCGCAACCCAACCTCCGGCTACATCCGCACCGGCGGCACCGACCCAACCGCCGGCCACCGCCGCGCCGGCTGTGGCGACCAAAGCGCCGGCTGTGGGCGGCCAGGCGACCACGGTTAGTATTCATTGGCGCAACGACGCACCGGTATCCCTCAGCCCCCTGTTCTCCACTTCGGGTCAGGAACAGATGCTCGAGCGCCTCCTCTTCGGTTCTCTGCTCAAAATCAACGACAACCTGGAGCCAGTGTCGGACCTGGCGCAGCGGTGGGACGCTTCTCCAGACGCGAAGACCTACACCTTCTATCTCCACAACAACATCAAGTTCTCGGACGGCGCACCCCTGACGACCGATGATGTGATGTTCACCTTCGAACGGGCTATCGACAAGCGAACGGGCAGCTACTGGGCCGGGCGGTTCAGGAACATCGAGGGATCGGCCGACTATGCCGAACAGAAGGCAGATAAGGTGTCAGGCCTTGAGGCTCTCGACAAGTACACTTTCCGCATAAAACTCGCACGTCCGGACGCAGCCTTCCTCACCACGCTAGGGGATTTCTCTGGCATGGGCATCCTCCCCAAACACGTGCTCAAGGACGTGCCACCTGACCAACTGAGAAAGCACAGTTTCTCCCTCGCGCCGACCGTGGGCGCTGGGGCGTACACGTTCGTGAAGAACGAGGCTGGCCAGTACGTCGAGTCGAATTGAAGCGAAATGACGGCTACTTCAAGGGCAAGGTCGCGCTGGAGCGGATCTTCCTGAAGATCCTCAATCCCGACATCGGTCTGGCTCAACTGGATGCCGGCGAAGTCGACTACTCGAACATTCCGATCGGTGAGATGGACCGCGTCAAGCGCAACGCCAAGTTAGTCGTTTCCAGTAGGCCCAGCCCGTCCCTCCAGAACCTCGCCATCAACATGACCCGACCCTACTTTCAGGACAAGCGGGTCCGTCAAGCGATGTGGCACGCGATCGACCGTCAAGGCATCGTCGACTCGATCCTGGGGGGCCAGGCGAAGGTCGTGAATTCGCCCATCTTCGGCCCGGCGTGGATGGGGGAGCCGCAATTCAACAAGTACCCGTTTGATCCCGCCAAAGCGAAGGCCTTGCTCAAAGAGGCCGGCTGGAACGCCAACCAGCGGGTGGAGTTGATGGGCAAGAGCTCGGGGACCAAGGAGCAGATGGCCTATACCCCGGTCATACAGAAGCAGTTCAGGGACGTTGGTATCGCCTGTGAAGTTGTCCTCGCCGACAACGCTGGCGTGCAGGAGCGATTCGTATCCAAGCCAGATTACGATCTGCGCGATAACGGCGGAGGAATGTACGGGGCGGAGCCGGCAAACGGCGCTATCTACTTCCACGGTAAGGAGCATATGCCGGCCGGCCTCAACTACAGTCGCTATGCCAACCCGAAGTTGGACGAACTGATCGATAGTGGCCTGGCCACCTCCGACCAGTCTAAGCGCAAGGAGATCTATACGGAAGTCGTGCGTCTGATAAACGACGAGGCGCCTACGATCTTTCTCTGGGTGCCGAACTCGATCTGCGGCTACAACAAACGCCTGCAGGGGTTCAAGCCGACTTCATACCTGGACAACTACCTCTGGAACGCGGAGGAGTGGTCAGTCGGGAGTTGATCCGGGCCGTGAAGATCGAGCGAGTAGACAATAGGAGGTACAGCGTCAACTGACCCCGCCGGGAAGCGACGCACACAGGAGAAGGGGACAATGCGGATCACTGGCATCCGAACCTACATGTTCAATGTGGCAACCAGCCAGCGCCCGGCAACCGATGCTGCCAGCGGCCAGGTGCTTTCGAGTCAGTTCAAGACCTGGCTGTTTCTCAAGATCGAGACCGACGTTGGCATCTGCGGCTGGGGCGAGGGAAGCGGAGAGTGGCTGTCGCCCATGGTGCGAACGACGCTGCACGAATGGGAACCGCTGCTGGTAGGCAGAGACCCGACAGATATCGGCGTCCTCTGGGAGGACGTCCAGAACCGCCTCCCCTGGAAAGGCGGACCGGTTTTCGGCTCCGCGATCGCGGCGATTGACATGGCGCTGCACGACATAACCGGCAAGGCATGGGGTGTGCCCGTCTATAAGCTGCTGGGTGGGAGGCGACGAGACCGGGTCAAAGTCTATGACGGCGCCCTTTTCTTCAGTGGCAGCGCAGAGGATGCCAGGCAGATGGCGCGGGAGTCGGTAGGGCAGGGCTTCAACGGGCTCAAGGGAAACCCACTCGAGGGTCGGACCTGGCCGATGGAGCGCAGGGAGGTCGAGCGCTGCGCGGAGATTCTGTACGCAGTGCGGCAGGAAGTTGGCCCCTACGTTGAGCTGATGCTTGACTGCCATGGGAACCCGTCGCCGGAACTGGCGCTTGCCTTCGCACGATTGATCGCCGATGCCGGCCCGCTCTTTATTGAAGAGCCGTGCAAGGTCGGTTCAGTGGATGCTCTTGCGCAGATCAGCGAACGAAGCGTTGTCCCCATCGCCATGGGGGAAAAGCTATTCACTTTCCGCGAGTTCAAAGAGATAATCGATAGGCGGGCCTGCGCCTACCTGCAGCCCGACATTTCTCACAGCTTCGGCCTTACGAACTTCGTGCGCGTCGCCCACGCTGCGGCGGAGCAGCAGATGTTGATGGCTCCGCACAACGCCGGCGGGCCGATCTACTTCTCTGCCCTGATGCACGCTGACGCAGCGATCGAAAACTTGCTGATCCAGGAGGCTAACCGGGCCTGGTTCAGGCGCTTCGCCGAGTGGGCGGACCACGACTGGGTCCTGAAGGACGGGTTCATCGAACTGAACGACCGCCCCGGGCTTGGCCTGGAGATCCGAGAAGAGGCGGTGGCTGCCGAAAGGTATGACAGCGCAATGGCTTTTCGACAGTATCGCTACGCCGACGGCAGTTGGAAGGGCTGGTAGGTCATTTGTCGCTCCGGGTGGGACGGAAGGCCATGACACCAGCCGCCAGCCCGGACAGCCAAAGCTAACACTTGCTTTGTCACTTCGCTTGCCATGGGGCGCACAGTACCGCGCGTTGGATCAGGCAACAGCCAGGTCAGGGTGCGGTAGGGGCTTTCTGATGATCGTCGTGTGCATGACCACGGATAGGGTACCTGGAGGTTAGGTGCGGTGAGCAGTGCCGATGCAGCAGGGAGCGCAGGGTCAGGTGACGATCGAGGTCTGACGGTCAGGCTCAGCAGTGCAAGTTCGACCGGCAACCTGGCGGCTGGGGTGCGGTCGCGGCCTGGCGTCTGGTACCGTTTTCGTCGCCACCGCCTGGCGCTGGTCGGATCGCTGGTCATCTTGCTCTTAGCCTTGATTGCCATCGGTGCCCCGGAGGTTTTCAATCTCGATCCCTACAGCACCGACCTGAAGGCGTACCGCAAACCGCCCAACGCCCTGCATTGGCTCGGCACCGACTCTTCGGGTCGCGATGTCGTCGCCCGCCTGGTGCATGCGGGCCGCGTGTCGCTGTCGGTGGGGGTGGTGGCGGTCAGCATCTACGTGACGATTGGCGTCGTGCTCGGGTCGCTGGCGGGCTACCATGGCAAGCGTGTAGACAGCCTGATCATGCGCCTGGCTGATGTGTTCATGGCTTTCCCCAGGATGATCATTATCATCACCGTGGCGGCTCTCGTTGGGCCCAGCATCTATAACGTAATGCTTCTCATAGGTTTCCTTGGCTGGCCACCGATCGCGCGCCTGGTCCGTGGGATGTTCCTCTCCTTGCGCGAACAGGACTTTGTGATGGCCGCGCGCTGTATTGGAGCCTCTGACACTCGCCTGATGTTCCG
>VGYL01000337.1 GCA_016872975.1 Planctomycetota bacterium | reverse complement strand
CGTCGGGCGTTACGTCAGACATCGGACGCCCCACGAAACTCGCAACCGTTGGACGCCGGACGATTCTCACAGGAAGGATCAATTGCGGATAGGATAGGAGTCGATGCCCGAGAACAGAACCGCCAAGGCCGAGAACCGAAGGCCGCCCGCGAAGAAGAAGGACCGTGCCGCCGAGATCGCCAACACGTTCGAATGGCTGATTACCGCCTTCATTCTGGCGTTCGTGTTTCGGGCGTTCGTGATGGAAGCGTTCCGCATTCCCACGGGCAGCATGGCCGACACCCTCAAGGGGGCCCATTTTCGCCTGCGTTGCCCGCAGTGCGGGTACGGCTACGATCACGGCTTCGTGCCGCAGAGCTACGGCATGCCCGAGGATACGGTGCCCCCGGCGCCCATCCCGATCCGCCAGCAGACCCGCTGCCCGAGCTGCGGGTTCTATACGCCCGCCCATGAGGAGGTGCCGGTGGCCAACGGCGACCGGATCCTCGTGCTCAAGTGCATCTACCAGTTCGTCGAGCCCAAACGCTGGGACGTCATCGTATTCAAGAACCCCGTCAACCCGACGGAGAATTACATCAAACGGTTGATCGGCCTGCCCGGAGACACCGTGGAGATCATCGACGGCGACGTGTACATCGACGGCCTGATCGCGCGCAAGCCGCCGGAGGTGCAGAGAGAGGTCTGGATGCCCGTCTACGACCACGACTTTCGGCCGATCAACCCGAACGAGCGCGGCGGCTTCAACGGCCATCGCTGGCAGGTGCCGTTCAATCTGGAGGGCTCCGCCTGGAGGATCAGCGACGAAGATCCGACGCAGTTGGTGCTGGAGAGCCCGCCGGACCGGACCAGCACGATCACCTACGGCGCACCGTCGGCCAACAGCTTCGCCGCCACGTACGCCTACGACGAGGTGTACGCCTACCCGCGCATGCCGACCGCCAGCGATTTGATGATGCGGTTCTACGTGCGCCCGTCCGGAACCGAGGGCGGGGTCGGCATCACCTTGAGCAAACACGGGGTCGATTACCAGGCCCGACTGGACCTGTCCGGGCAGATGACCCTGGCCAAGGTCAACGACGGCCGCGAGGCCATTCTGGCCGGGCGCAAGGCCGCTCCCGTATCCCCGAACGATTTCACACTCGTCAAGTTCGCCAACGTCGACCAGCGTTTGCTGTTCGAGTATGACGGCCATGCGTTGTCCGTCGATCTGGGGCAGGCGCCGACGGCGCTGGAGCAGGGCTCCCTGCCGTCGCCGCGGGCGGAGATCTTCGGCTCCGGAACGCTGGCGCTGTCCCATATCGCCTTGTTCCGGGACATCCACTACACCAATGACGGCCAAGGCGGCCGGAACGGCCGGGCGATTGAGGGAAGGCCGTTTCAGCTCAATGAGAATGAGTTCTTCGTACTGGGCGACAACAGCCCGAACAGCGAAGACGGCCGCTGGTGGGGCGCGCCGACCATGTCCAGCAAGGGTTGGGCCCCCCCGCGGACAGGAGTCGTGCCGCGGTATTATCTGGTGGGCAAGGCCCTGTTCGTCTACTGGCCGAGCGGTTTTGGGTTCCCCTGGCCCCAGGGTCTCAAGACCTTCCTGCTGGACAACAGCCACAACATGGCCATGCGCGTGCTCAGCGGATTGGTGACGCTGCGGTGGATCCCCAATGTGGGCCAGATGCGCTTCATCTACGGCGGCACCGGAAAGACGAAGGCCATCACGTCGCCGGACCGGAGTCCGCGGCGCCACGAGCAAGGGAAGGATGGAGATCTGTAGGGTGGGGCTTGCCCCACCTCGATGCGTTTTGGGTGAATGACTTCGGCAGCCGGATGCCATGCTTACGACTCGTGGGCATGCTTCTTCGACCGAATGGAACATGTCTACGAGGCGTAGACATGGCGCCCGGCAACTGGCCTGGTTCAGAACCAGGTAACAGTCTGGGTGGGTGGCAGCGGCAAGCGCAGTCTTCGGAGCTTGCCGATGGTTTTGTCTCTAGGCCATCGGCAAGGCCCGCGCAAAGCCTTCGGCCTTGCCGCTGCCACCCATCCCTTGTTGCTCTGGAAGACCGGTTCTTGAACCAGGCCCGGCGACTCATCTATGGCGTCATCGGGCCGGGGTCGGCAGCGACAGGGTTGAGGGAAGGTTGGAGTCTTTTGAGGTTGGAGGTCAAGTGCGATGAAAACGTGCAACCGCATTCTCGTAACGACCGTCATGACGATGTGCTTCGGAGCGCTCCCCGCGCCGCGGGCCGACGCCTCCGGGGGCGCCTTGGCGCCCGCGAACCTGCGCTGCGAGTACCGGACCGATCCCCTGGGGATCGACGCGGCGCCGCCCCGGCTCAGTTGGATCGTCCCGTCGCCGCAGCGCGGCCAGGTGCAAACCGCCTACCGCGTCCTCGTGGCCAGCGATCCGAAGCTGTTGCGGGACGATAGGGGCGATCTGTGGGACAGCGGCAAGGTCCCCTCGAATCGATCCGCCCAGGTGGCCTATGGCGGCCGGCCCCTGCCCTCCCAGGCGCGGTGCCACTGGAAAGTGCGCGTCTGGGACAAAGACGACAAGCCGTCCGCCTGGAGCAAGCCGGCTCTCTGGACGATGGGACTGCTCCAGCCCGGCGATTGGAAGGCCCGCTGGATCGCCCTGGACAGCTCCCGCCGGCGCGACGCGGTCGCCGAGATGCCGGATCTGGCCGGGACCCACTGGATCTGGTCGCCCGGCGAGAATGCCCTCCAGAGCGCCCCGGTGGGAACACGCTACTTCCGCCAGGAGTTCACGGTGCCCGAGGGCCGCACGCTGACCTCGGCGCTGGGTGTCGTGACCGCGGACAACCGCTTCACGATGTTCCTCAACGGCCGGCAGGTGCGCAGCGGCAGCAGTTTCAAAGAAGCGAAGGCGGCGGATCTCAAGGAGCACCTGCAGAAGGGCCGGAACGTGCTGGCGATCGAGGCGGCCAACGAAGGCACGACGCCGAATCCGGCGGGCGTGCTGGCGCTGTTGCGATTGGAGTTCACCGCCGGCGATCCGATCACGATCGTCTCCGATGGGACGTGGCGGACCTCGACCGCGGCGCCCCCCGAGTGGAAGAACGTCGATTTCAACGCCGATGGCTGGCAGGCCGCACAGGTTCTCGGCGCCCACGGCGTCAATCCCTGGGGCAAGGTCAACGTCACCTCCGAGGTGCTGTTCCTGCCGCCGGCGCAATTCCTCCGCAAGCCCTTCGTCGTGGAAAGGCCCCTGACGCGGGCGACCGTGTACGCCTCCGCCCTGGGCAACTACGAGCTCCATATCAACGGCCGGCGGGTAGGCGACGCCTACTTCACGCCCGGCTGGACCGACTACGGCGTCCGCGTCTACTACAACACGTTCGACGTCACCGACCACATCCGGAAGGGCTTCAACGTCATCGGCGGCATCCTGGCCGACGGCTGGTACAGCGGCCATATCGGCTGGATGCACGTCCGCGATCATTACGGCAAGAACCCGCGCCTCGCCGCCCAACTGCGGCTCGAATACGCCGACGGCAGCGCCCAGACGATCGCCACCGACGGCACGTGGAAGGCCGCTACGGGCCCGATCCTCGAAGGCGACTTCCTCATGGGCGAGACCTACGACGCCCGCCGCGAAATCCCCGGCTGGAGCACCGCCGATTTCGACGACGGCCGCTGGCCGCCCGTCGATGTCGCCGAGAGCCTCTCGGTCCGGCTCCAGGCGTATCCGAGCGTCCCGGTCCGCCAATTCCGCGAGATCAAGCCGGTGAAGATGGTAGGAGTTCACAGTTCTCAGTTCCCAGTTCCCAACCAACTGACAACCTCCTACGTTTATGACATGGGCGCCAACTTCGCCGGGTTCGTCCGTTTGCACGTCCGCAATGCCCAGCCGGGCCAAAAGATCGTGCTGCGTTTCGCCGAGCGGTTGAATCCCGACGGCACGATCTACACGACCAACCTGCGCAGCGCCAGGGCCACCGATACCTACATCTGCAAAGGCGGCGGCAAGGAGCTCTGGCAGCCCCGCTTCACCTTCCATGGCTTCCAGTACGTGGAGCTGACGGGCTATCCGGGCAAACCCGACATGGACACCCTCACGGGCATCGAGCTGACTTCGGACACCCCGGTCGTGGGCAGCTTCGAGTGCTCCGATGAGACGGCCAACACCTTGTATCGCAACATCTGCCAGACGCAGCGGGCCAACTTCATCGACATTCCGACCGATTGCCCGCAGCGCGACGAGCGGCTCGGCTGGACGGGCGACGCCCAGATCTACGTCCGCACGGCCACGTACAACGCGGACGTCGCGGCCTTCTTCACCAAGTGGATGGTCGATGTCGAGGACGCCCAGCTCCCCAACGGCGGCTTCTCCGATGTCGCGCCGCGGCGG
Organism: Planctomycetota bacterium; assembly: GCA_016872975.1. GTDB lineage: Bacteria > Planctomycetota > Phycisphaerae > Sedimentisphaerales > Anaerobacaceae > PLanc-01. The sequence goes on along the minus strand of VGYL01000337.1, from coordinate 2,684 downwards.
GTGGCGATGGCCGGCGGCACCGCCGCCTGGGGCGATGCCGGCGTCATCTGCCCCTGGACGATCTACCAGGTCTACGGCGACACCCGCATCCTGGCCGAGCACTACGACGCCATGCAGAAGTGGATCGAATACTGCAAAGGGACGACGAAGGGCCTGCTGCGACCCGCCCAGGGCTATGGCGACTGGCTGAGCATCCAGGCCGACACGCCCAAGGACGTGCTGGCCACCGCTTATTTCGCTCGCAGCACGAAGCTGGTCGCCCAGATCGCCGCGGTGCTGGGCAAGGAGGACGACGCTCGCAAGTACGAGCATCTCTTCGAGGACATCCGCCAGGCGTTCCACAAGGCTTACGTGTCCGCGGACGGTCAAATCAAAGGCGACACCCAGACGGTCTACGTCCTGGCCCTGGCCTTCGACCTGCTGCCCCCCGCGCAGCGCGAGCAGGCCGTACAGCACCTGGTGGCCAATATCCGCGACCGCAACTGGCGGCTGTCCACCGGGTTCGTCGGCACCAAGGACCTCATGGGCACGCTGACCCGGTTCGGCAAGACCGACGTGGCCTATCATCTCTTCCACAGCGACGCGTTCCCGTCCTGGGGCTTCTCGATCAAGCACGGGGCCACGAGCATCTGGGAGCGGTGGGACGGCTGGACGCCGGAGAACGGCTTCCAGGACCCCGGCATGAACTCCTTCGCCCACTACTCCTTCGGCGCCGTCGGCGAGTGGATGTTCAAGACCATCGCCGGCATCGACACCGACGGTCCCGCGTACGAGCGGATCATCATCCGCCCGCAGCCGGGCGGCCGCCTCTCCTGGGCCAAGGCCACCTACGACTCGATCCACGGCCCCATCGCCTCCGCCTGGCGCATCCGGACGACGGACGACGGACGACAGAGGACAGCGCCGTCTTCCGCCCTCAGTCCTCAGTCCTCTGAACTGCGGCTCTACGTCACGATTCCGGCCAATACCAGAGCGACGGTCTACATCCCCACGCGGGACGCCGCGGGCGTGCGCGAAGGGGGCCAGCCCGCCGCCCAGGCCCAGGACGTGCGCTTGATCGGCGTCCAGGACAACAACGCCATCTTCGAAATCGGCTCCGGCACCTACCGGTTCACCGCGCCGTGGCCGTAACGGGGTATCGCGGGCGCGAGCGTCCGCCTCTCGAAGGCCGGATGCCTTCGACACGAGTGATTCCTCCCAGCCCCCTGCCTCACCGCAGGGGGCTTTTTCGTAAAAGGGGCGCGAGCGCCTATGAGTAGCACGGGTATCCTGCCCGTGGAAAAGGGGACATTCTGCTTTTCGCCCAGCGTCGTTCCGTCGGCGGTTGGGCAGAACGGAAAAGTAGAATGTCCCCTTTTCCGTTTGCTGGTCTTGCGGCGGAGGCTTGCAGTCTCCCCTCGCGTACGGCAGAATAGGCCAACAGCAACCAGAACCGGTGGGGAGCATTATGAGCGATGTCACACGCATCTTGAATGCTATCGAACGGGGGGACGCGAAAGCGACGGACGAGCTCTTGCCCCTGGTCTATGAGGAGCTGCGTCTCCTGGCCGCACAGAAGCTGTCCCATGAACCGCCTGGTCAGACCCTGCAGGCGACGGCGCTGGTGCATGAAGCCTACCTCCGGTTGGTGGGAGACGAACCCCGAAGTTGGGAGAACCGGGGGCACTTCTTTGTGGCTGCCGCGGAGGCGATGCGGCGGATTCTCGTCGATAACGCCAGGCGCAAACAGCGGCGTAAGCATGGTGGAGATTGTCAGAGAGTCGATCTGGAGGAGGGCGATATAGCGATCGAAGGACCTTCCGACGATGTCGTTGCGCTGGATGAGGCCTTGATGAGACTCGCGAATGAGGACCAGACGAAAGCTGACCTAGTCAAGCTCCGCTGCTTCGCCGGTCTCACACTGGACCAAGCGGCAGAAGTACTGGGCATATCTCGCGCAAGTTGTTCCAGATACTGGTCTTATGCTCGCGCGTGGCTCTTCCACGAGCTCAGGCGGGGACAATAGGACGACCCCCTCCCCAAGTATTTTTCAGATTGTCGCTTCTTTCCTGAGGCGCTTTTTCCGGCAAAAGCGCATTTCACAGTGGACGCATAGTATGGAGTTGAGTCGTGGTTGCCGAACCAAGAGACATTGAGGCTATATACTACGCCGCCCTCGACAAGACCAAGGGTGCGGAGCGTGCCACTTATCTTGATAGTGTGTGCGGATCGGACACAGCCACCCGTACTCGCGTCGAGGATCTTCTCAGGGCAAATGCCGAAGCGGGCGACTTTCTGGAGGCGTCGTTTGTCGATCCCACCGTCTCACTCGATACCACTCACGTTACCGAAACCCCCGGCACCATCATTGGCCGCTACAAGCTCCTGGAGAAGATCGGCGAAGGCGGCATGGCGGTCGTCTACATGGCTGAGCAGACCGAGCCCATCCGCCGCAGGGTGGCCCTCAAGGTCATCAAACTGGGCATGGACACCCGCCAGGTGATCGCCCGCTTCGAAGCGGAAAGGCAGGCTTTGGCCCTGATGGACCACCCGAGCATCGCCAAGGTCCACGATGCGGGTTCTACCGAGACCGGCCGGCCGTACTTCGTTATGGAACTGGTCCGGGGCGTCTCCATCACCGAGTACTGCGACCAGAACCGCCTGAGCACGAAAGATCGGCTACACCTGTTCCTCCAAGTCTGCCA
>VGYL01000336.1 GCA_016872975.1 Planctomycetota bacterium | reverse complement strand
GACCAAATTTCGAAATCCGAAACAAATGCAAAAGACCCAAAATCCCAAATTCAAAACAAGGCCTGGCGCGGCGACCGCGTTGGGGTCATTGGAATTTCGAATTTGTTTCGGATTTCGTAGTTCGAATTTCGGATTTGGTTTGCCGATTCGTGCCTATGAGTAACGATAAGATCCGTACGGCCGTGGTTGGCGCCGGCAAGATGGGCGCCATCCACGCCAAAGTCTACAGCCAATTGCCCGAGAGCCGGTTGGTCGCGGTGGTGGATTCCGACCGCGCCAAGGCGACCCAGCTTGCCGAAAAGTACGGCTGCCCCGCCTTCACGGACTGCGCCGAGATCCTCGATCAGGTCGACGCGGTCACGATCGCCACGCCCACCACGACGCACCTGCGTCTGGCCAAGCCGTTCCTGCGGCACCGCGTGGCGGTCCTGATCGAAAAGCCGCTGGCCTCCAGCGTCCGCGAGGGCCGCAAGATCGTCGCCCTGGCCCGCCGGTACGACACCGTCGCCGCCGTGGGCCATTCGGAGCGCTGCAATCCGGTCGTGCAGGCGATGAAGCGGTTCAGCATCGAGCCGAAGTTCATCGAGGCCCACCGCGTCAGCCCCTATCCCTTCCGCTCGACCGACGTCGGCGTCGTGCTCGATATCATGATCCACGATATCGACATTGTCCTGTCCCTGGCGAACAGCAAGATCCGGCGCGTCGATGCCGTCGGCGTCAACGTCATCGACGGCAGCGAGGACATCTGCAACGCCCGGATCGCCTTCGAGAACGGCTGCATCGCCAACCTCACCGCCTCGCGCCTGGCCCTCAAGACCGAGCGCCGCGTCCACGTCTTCACCCGCCAGGCCTACCTCAGCGTCGATTACTTCAAGAAGAGCGGCATCGTCATCCGGACCGACCCGAACAAGGACGTCGTCGAGTGGATCCGCACGCAGCGCCAACGCGGCGACTTCGACCCGGCCGGCGTCAACTGGCTCGATCTGCTCCGCATCGAGCCGCTCGAAATCGACGACAAGGAACCCATCCGTCTCGAGCAGGAGGCCTTCCTGCGGGCCGTCCGCGACCGCTCCTTCGCCCCGGAAGTCAGCGCCGAAGAGGGCCTCGCGGCCCTGCGCTGCGCCCAGCAGATCCTCCGCGCCGTCAAAAAGCACAAGTGGCACTGAGCCGCCCCGGGGGCGGAAGCTTCAAATTCCCAGCACCAGACGCCGCCCCGAGGGCGGAAGCACCCGATCCGTCTGATCCGTCCGATCAGACAGATCGGACGGATCTTGGGCTTTGGTGCCTGGAATTTGGGACTTGAGCCCTTGCGCGTGTCGCAACTCGCGGGCCCGAAGCCGCCGTTCTCACCCCTTCGGTCGCGCATTTCGCCGGGCCTTGCGCATCAGGTCGCAGACCCAGTCCTCGAAATAGAGCGGATAGAGGTTCATCTTCTCGCTGGCCAACTGGATGCCCCGGCGGGAGAGCAGGTCCTTGAACTCCTCCGCGCGGCCCGGGAACAGGGCGGCGAGCCGCTTCTTGTACATGTGCCGCAGCAGGCGCCGGCGCCGGTCGCGGGTCTCGTCGTCCTTGTCCACGGCCCGGAAGAACTGCCGGATCGGGCCGACCTTCCTCATGTTCTCGCGGAAGTAGGGGACCAATCGCTGCGGCAGGGCCTCCGGAATCACGAACTCGTCGTCCAGCGCCTGGGCGGGCACCTCGCTGGGCTCGTAGTGCAGGAACGGGTCGAAGAAGAAGACCGCCGGATAGAAGTCCACTCGATGTGCGGCCAGGAAGGGGACGAACAGGTCCACCACACGGCCGTCCTGGAACAGGTTCACCGGCCCGTCGCCGATGCAGATCGTATAGCACAGCTTGTTGAAGTCCCGGCGGTTGTAGCCGACGATGGCGTTGTAGTACTTGCGCAGCCGCGGCAGCGTCACCCGCCGCACGTCGAAGATGATCAGCCGCGACGCGGTCGTCTCCTGGGCCGTCCGCTCGATCTCCTCCAGCCCGCTGCGGACATCGGCCGCATGGGGGCAGATCAGTGCATAGCGCTGCAGCCGCTTGTCGGACCCGATCCGCTCGCAGACATCCGCCGCGAGAACCGGGTCGATCGTCAGCACGTGAATCTGCCCGCGCCGCTGCGGATGGCTCAGAATATCCTGCTGGTTGTCGGTAAGATGGTATTTCTCTTCGTACACCTTCGACTGCCCTCTGCCACAACGCCGAGCCGCGGATTCAACCACCATACGCCCGCCTGCACGCCCTGTTCGGGCCTCCCCGCGGGGTCCGCCCGGGGTGATCCGCGCCCAAGCCACGACCCCCGCCCCGGCGCAGCGAGGATATGCCTGCGCCGCAACCGGTCGTACGACAACGTGGGGCTCCCTGCGCCGCCCGGCGAACCGCTGCAGTATACCGTCCGCCCCCCCGGATGCGAACCCCGAAAATCGGCCGGCCTCGCCTGCCGCACGCGGTGGCGTCTTCTCGTAGCATGGGCGTCCCGCCCATGGGTAAGCCCGGGCGTTTCGCACGTGACGCCCTTTCGTAGCATGGGCGTCCCGCCGGTGCCCAAGCCCGCGTTTTTACGCGAAAAACTCAGTCCGCCAAATGCCCCACGTGATGGGCGTTTTTGCGTGAAAACTTCAGACCGCCAAATCACAAGCATGGCGCTCTGATGCCGCCATCCGGGCTGGCGCCCCTGAAAACGCGGTTTTGGGCCCATTGGGCGCCAGTATTTGGCGGTCTGATTGGCGGTCTGAACTGGCGCCCCCAAAAACGCGGTTGGACTGAAACCCTTCGCGGCAGGGACAATGGCGGAAAAGGGGACATTCTGCCTGTCTCTCTCTTATGAGCTTTGACGAGCAAGTTCGGTACTCAGAACCCGGCGCCGGGCGCTCTTCGTAGGGCGAGCGTGGGCTCCCAAACGCGATTCATCGCGTTTGGGGACCCCGTCCCCGCTCGCCGAAGATGTCGTGCGAGGACGCACGACCTACGCCCAGAGCGGCTCGCGCGGCCATTACCGAAGTTGCTCGTCAAAACGCATAAGGCGGAACTCCGAACGAGGTCAGCTCCCGACGCCCAACTCGACTACCGATCCTGTTCGTCAACACTCGTCAAAGCCCAAGGACCCCGGCTCCGTCACCGACCTTCGCCGGTCCCATACTGCTGCATCAGCTCCGCATTGTCAACCCACATGAGGAAGAAGGGCGTCGCGTTCGGCTCGCGCTTCCGCACGCAGATCAGGAAGGGCCGGTCGAAATGCAGACGCCGGGGCTGGGCCAACTGGGGGGCCGATCGGCCGGCGGCGGCACTGAGACGGGCCTCCGATTTCACCACTACCCCGGTCCGGCTCAGGCTGAAGTCGATCTTCTGCAGGGCTTCGAAGATGAAATGGCTCTGCCATTGCTCGTTGCCGAAGTACTTGCCCAGCAGTTCGCTGAAGTGATGCGTCAGCTTGAAGAGCACGTCCGGCACGATCAGCGTGTCGATGGGCCGGAGCTTGCGCAGGATCTCGTAGTCCTCATCGCTCTTGAACTCCGCGATCTTCGACTGCAACGCCTGGGCGGCCTCGCCGAGCGTCCTGCCACGCGGCACCCGGGCAAGAATCACCTGATAGGGCTGCGTGTGCTTGCACAGATCGACGGCGAACTGCACCGCCTCCGGTGACTGGCCGTAGTCATAGTGCAGCACCTCCACCTGCTCTCGCACGCGCGCATAACTGCCGTCCTGCACACTGGTCTGAGCACAGAAGGCTGTCACGCCGGTGCGCGCCCCGGCGGAATCCGCGAAGTTGAATGTGCCCAGATTGGCGTAGTACGGGTCTTGGAAGCCGACGTCCACGTTCAGGTAGGCATACGCGACGACAACATCCGGCAGGGCCCGGTACTCCCGGCCGAAGACCGGCACAGGCTCAGAGGGAAACCGCCGGGCCATGTCCTTTTGAATCTGTTCGATGATCCCGCGTTTTACGAAACCGGCCGTGGCGTAATAGGACTTGGCCTCGATGTCGCCCGCAGGGTACTCCGCGTGATTCAACCGCCCCGCCAGTTCTTCGGCACCGAGCAGTTGGAGCGGTTCCCCGATGAGGTCCTTCTTGAACCTGTCCCAAGCTATCTGGAAGGTGGAACACCAGATCGCGTTCTTGTGTTCCGGCAGCGGACAATCGAGCGTGGCAACCACCGCGGTCTGCTGTAGGTTTCTCGAGTCGACCTGGAGTGCTTCGGGAACCCTGCCGGCCAGGTACGACACCGGGCTGAACTCCGGCGGATCGTGGACGAGAACGGAGTCCCTCCTGTTGGCGGGAACAGCCATCGGTGGTATAGGCACCGAGCCCAGTGGAGATCCCTGCTGCAGAGAATTGGAGACGAGATAGATATTGTCACCATCCAGCCCACAATAGGAGCGCTCCTGGAACGCCACGTGGCCATCCGCGAAAAGGACATTCTGTCCCTCCTCCCGGTGCGATACCGAATTGCCCGCACGGGCCTGCTGGGGCGTTCCCTTGAAGGGAGGGAGGTCCGGTCGGAAGCCGGCCAGTGGTTTGGGGTCTCGGTCGGGGCCCCTGATCCACGGGTTGTGGTCCGCCGCGACCGCCATGCCGGGCTCGTCGGTTGTCTTGAGTGCGAACAGACCGAACGGTATGTGGTAGGCATAGCTGCAATGGCGGTGCGACCACGGGCCGAAGTCCCAGGCATCTGCCAGCGTGAAGCCGGCCCTCAACCCAGGGATCTCGGATAGCTTGAATTCGGTCGTTCCTCTGTCCCCGGGGCAGACGAAGTGCTTCGTCGGGACCCCTATATGCTTGACCAGCAGATAGAAACACGAGCTGATCGTCGCGCGGCCCCCGCCGCCGTCGGCGGCGAGCCCAAAGGCCCGGCGGCGGTCGGGAGCATCCCACTGGGACACCTCACCCCACGTTGTCACACGGCTGCCCGCGCGAGGGAATTCACCCCCGTAGTCGTTGGCGTAGACGAGCATCGCTTTGCCGAGCGCCGCCAGATTCGCCGCACAGGCAGTACGGTTGGAATTGACCCGTGCCCGCCGCAACACTACCGGTGCCAGAGACAGGACGATTATGCCCACGAGCACAAGGACCACCACCTCGACTCGCGTCAACCCTTTTGCGTTGTATGGCTTCGCCATCTGTTTGCCCCTTCAACGTCAACAGTGCTTGTCTGTCCATGCTGAGCCCGCCGGTCAAGAAGGCTCGGAGTACCGCCTTCAGGCGGGTTCGAGGGTCTTGCGGCGCAGCCGGCTCCATTTTCTGCAAACGCGAAAGAGAAGAAGGAAAGGAGGACGGTTCGACCCGCGTAAACGCGGAACTCCGAACGCCCGCCTGAAGGCGGTACTCTCGATGCCGTGCAGACTGTTTGACCCACCTCATGAGTTTTGACGGACAACTTCGCCAGTGGCCGCGCGAGCCGTTCTCCTCGTAGGTCGTGCGTCCTCGCACGACTCTTTCGGCAAGCGGGGACGCTCGCCCTACGAAGAGCAGCCTTCGGCGGGATCGATTGCCGCATCTGTTCGTCAAACTCATAGGGCGGTACTCTGAACATACAAGACCACGGCACCACCGTTGGACATTGGTCTGCATAGGCTTCGTGGCCTTCGTGCTCTTCGTGGTTTCACATGCTCTGCTCAATCCTGGACCGTGGTTTCGTAGCGGACGCCGTCGGGGACGGGGACCGGGACGGCGACGGTGACGCCGTGATTGCCGGCGGTGGTGCGGCTGGTGTCGACGGCCAGGAAGGCCGTGTAGGCGCTCATCAGGCCGTACTGCAAGGCCACCTGCTTGATCTCGCCCGGCAGGGCGGGGTTCGTGTCGTACGTGCACTGGCTGGCCAGGTCCTCGATCCGCTTGCGGGCCCAGACGCAGGCGATGCCGGGATGCGTCGCGGCGGCAGGGCCGAGCTCGACCGGGATGCGGATCTCCTTTTCGGACTGGCCCACCTTGCCCCGGACGCAAAGCGTCCCTGCGGGACGAGGACGGATCGCCGTGGGCGCTCTGCCTTGGAAGCGGCCGGTCAGGATGATCGGCCGGCCGACGAACAGGTCCGGGATCTGCCGCGGGTAGACCTCGGAGACCTCCATATCGCCCCAGTCGATCCGCACGTCCGTCAGGGCGGGGTGACGGATGCAGTCGTAGAAGCGGTCCACGACCTCGGTGCCGCTGTCGTTGAGACCGATATACGCGACCGCCCCTTTGCCCAGCTTGGCCATGCGGTCGAGCAGGTAGCGGTTGACGGACGAGCCGATGCCGAACGTGAAGATGCGGGCCTCGCCCCGCAGGCGGTGGACCTCGCCCAGGATCTCGGCCTCGTTGCCGATGTAGCCGTCGGTCATAAAGGACACGAGGCGGAACCGCCCCGGATCGTGCGGGAAGCCCAGGGCGGCCCGGATGCCCTCGATCATCATCGTGCCGCCTTCGCTGTGCAGCGACTCGACGTAGGCGAGGGCCTTCTGCACGTTCTCCGGCGTCGCGGGCACCGGCTGCGTGCCGAGCAGCGAGGCCCGGTCCGAGAAGCGGACGACCTGGAAGGTGTCGTCGGGTCCGAGCTTGCGCAGGGCCCGCCGGATGGCCTCCTTGGACTTGGCGAGCGGCTGGCCGCTCATGCTGCCGGAGCAGTCGAGGACGAAGACCATCTCCATCGGGGCCCGTTGCACCTGTGCCAGGTCCTGCGGCGGATAAAGCATCAGCGTGAAAAAGCCCCTCGTGGCGAGGGCATCCTGCCCTTGATCCGCGGACGACGTGTCCGCGACACGGGCACCGCCGCCGCTGCTCTCCAGGTGGACCACGAGGGCCGACTTGATCGTCTCGCCCGCGACCTTGAACCGCAGGACGAAGTCCTTGTTCGGGATGTTGTCCAGCGGGCTGAGCTGCACGCGGACCTTCTCGGAGCCGGGGCAGCTCTTCTCGATGACATGGCTCGTGCAGGCGATTTCCTCGATCTTGACGCCCGCGTCGATCTCGAGGGCCAGGGCGATATCGTGGCCGCTGCGTTCGTGGGGCTTGAGGTACTGGACTTCGGTCGCCTGACCGGACAGGCCCGCCTTGCCCCGGCCGACCGCCCCC
>VGYL01000335.1 GCA_016872975.1 Planctomycetota bacterium | reverse complement strand
TGACGGACATCAAGGCGGACCCGTTTGCGGTCACCCCCAACAAGAGCTGGAACGCCAACGGCTTTGTCACCACCGGAGCCACCACGCGCATTCGCAACGTGCGGGTGGGCGACCTTTACCGGGGCTCCGCCTACTATGGCGACTCCGGCGTGAACAACGCCCAGTTCTGGGCCATCGATCTGGCCACCGGCCTCTCCACGCGGCTGGGAGTGCTTCCGGTGACCGGCACCGGCAGTTGGGGGCTCTGGACCGTCAAGGAGATGGGCGGGTTCCTGTACCTCCATACGACCGACAACGGCATCTATGTGTACCATCTGCTCAACGCTACGACCCTGGGGCCTTTGTATACGCACTATGCGAAGGAAAAGCTCAATGCCCTGGCCGGCGCCACCACCCAAAACTGGGGTTTCGACGTGGTGGACGGCGGGGCGCGAATGCTGCTGAGCGCCGGGGTGGGCCGGGTCATTGAGATCATCGACGCCCGGATCGCCGACGCCCCGAGCCCGTCCCGTGGCGGCGTCGCGGTGAAACAGACCTCGGGTCTGAGCTGGTCTGCCGGCGCGTTCGCCGCGGCGCATGAGGTGTACTTCGGCGTGGACCGGGACGCCGTCGCCGGCGCCACGCCGGCCACCGCCGGAATCTACCGGGGCCGCCAGGCGTTGGACAAGACTACGTACGATCCCGGGCCGCTGGCATGGGGCCAGGTCTACTACTGGCGGATCGACGAGGTCAACGACGTCCATCCGGGCAGTCCGTGGAAAGGCGACGTCTGGACCTTCACGGCGGCGGATTTCCTGATCGTCGATGACATGGAAAGCTACACCGACGAAGAGGGAAGTCGCATCTACGAGACCTGGAGCGACGGCTATCCCGACCGCAACGGTTCCACCGTGGGCAATCTCATGGAGCCGTTTGCCGAGCAGACGATCGTCCGCGGCGGCCGGCAGTCGATGCCGATGGACTATGACAACACCAAGCCGCCGTTCTACAGCGAGGCCGAGCAGGAGTTCGCCCCGGTCCAGGACTGGACGGTCCACGGCGTCGCCACGCTGGTGCTCTTCGTTCGGGGCGATGCCCTCAACGGCCCCGGCTTGTTGTACGTGGCCCTGGAAGACAGCACCGGCCGCAAGGCCATCGTGACCCATCCGGACGCCGCCCTGGTGACCAAGACCGTCTGGACCGAGTGGAAGGTCCCGCTGAGCGGCTTCACCGGGGTCAATCCGGCCCGGGTCAAGAAGCTCTATCTCGGCGTGGGCGACCGCGCGAGCCCCAAGGCCGGCGGCTTCGGCCGGATCTATGTCGACGACATCCGCGTCGTGAAGCCGTAACGGCAGGGCGCCTCGTACGTACTCGTCACGGTGAGCGAAACGAAGCAATCTCCTGCCTCTCATCTGACGGCCGGAGATTGCTTCGTCGCCGCGCTGCTCGTAATGACAGATTCGGGTTCATTCGGAGGCCAGCAGCCAGGACGCCGGGAACCGCGCGTACTTGATCGTCTTGCCGGCCTCCGATCCGTGGAGGCTGTAGACGACGTGGAGATCGCCGTCGGCGCCCTGGATGATCGAGGGATAGGCCCCGGAGGGCGACGTGCCGGGTGCGCCGCGTTCCAGGTGCCGCGGGGGGGACCAGGTCTTGCCCTCGTCCGTCGAGAGCGCCACGGCCAGGCTGTGGCGGCCCTGCTCCGTGTCGTTGTAGGCCAGGACCCAGTGGCCGTTGGCCAAGGTCACGAGGTCGGCCCCCGCGCCGGGGTTCGGCAGGCCGGAGTCCTTCACGGTGCTCCAGGTCAGGCCCTTGTCCTTGGAGGTGCTGACGTGCAGTCGCTTCGGCGCCGGGCCGTTGTCGCGCATGTAGGCGACCAGGGTTCCGTCCGCCTGGATCGCAAGGCTCGCCTGGATGTTGCCCGCGCCGACCAGCGGCTCGCTGAAGCCCCAGGTCCGGCCGCCATCGTCGGTAAAGGCCATCAGCGAGAAGCTGAAGCCGTCCGAGTACAGGGGGACGATCAGCCGCTTGCCGTCGAGGAGGATGGCTTTGTTCTTCGTCTGCCAGCCCATCCGCCGGAAGTAGGGATAGCCGAGATTGGCCTCCTCGATGCCGCCCTCGGGCCGGCGTAGTTGTCCCTTGCGGACCATGTCCTCGCCGCGGGCCTTGGCGAGCAGTTGCGCGCCCCAGGTCTTCCACAGGCCCAGGGCGACGAGGCCCTGCGCCGGCTGTGCGGCGTGAAGCTCTTCGCGGAGGTAGGTCGCGTACGCTTCGATCTGCCGCTCGACGGACTTGACGAACCGGTCGTTCGGCTGAATGCCGCGCTCGGCGGAATCGCCCGGCTTGACGTGCAGCACATCCTGCCAGGCCCACTTCGGCGCGCCCGTGGCGAGGGCGTCCCGCCCTTGTGTGTCGCGGGCATCCTGCCCGCGGGCCTCCGTGGCATCGGCATCCTGCCGATGATTCATGGGCTGGAAGGGGCCCCCCAAATATGTGGCACCCCCGCCCTCGGGGGTGTTCCTTTCGATCACAGCCGAGGGCGGCTGTGCCACAGGGGACCCCAAGCCCATGCCATCGGGGACATAGTCTTCGCTGATCCGGTACTTGAGCAGTGAGGTCTCCCATTGATTGGCGATGACCGTATACCACATCAGCCACAGCCGGTTCTGCGCATCCAGAAACAGGATCGGGTTGATGTCGGGAAAGCCGGGCGTGTCGGCCATGAGAAAGGGTTTGCTCCAACGGTCCGCGTCCTTCTTGAGCCGGGCGCCCATGATCCGCACGTCGTCGGCCCAGCGCTCGCCGGAGCCCTGGAACCAGGCCGCCAGCAGATCGCCGTTGGGCAGCTCGACGATGGTCGAGCCATGCACGTGCTCCGCCACCGGCGGGAAGATCTCCCCGTGTAGGGTGGGGCTTGCCCCACCAACTCCCCCGAGAGCCGGGACCTGCGGGTCAAAGGGCGGGGTAGAAGAAATCGGTGGTGCAAGCCCCACCCTACACAGCCCCAGGGCAAGCACCGACAGGGTGAAAAGCACCCGTGGTACGACATGTCGCATACGGACCTCCTTCAAGGTTGGAAGACGGCTCGTCCGGTTGGCCAATCAAAGACCAGCCTTCTGCCGCCAACGGTGAACGTCCACGCCTGCTCGTCCTTGACGAGACGGAGGCGCTTCGTCTCCTGGCCGGCAGGCGCCCAGGACAGAGCGACAGCGTTCTGCCAACACGAACCGTGATTCGTGAGTCGTATCGTAAAGAGGCTGGCGCTGCGACCATGGCTGCCCCGGGCCGGCAGAGTGGCCGCGTCCATTTTGACACCGTCCGGCGTCAACAGATCGACGCGCAGCACCGCGCGGCTGCCGGTCACGAGATAACCGGCGCCTTGCGGTTCGGCGTCGCGGCTTTCGGGGTGCAGGCGCAGCTCCAGATCCGCGCTGCGGTTCAGCGCGATGTCATCGAGCACGATCAGCACGTCTGGCTTGACGAACAGCAGGTGACGCACGAAGCGTTGCAGGCCCGCGCGCGGCGGATACGCAGGGGTGGCATCGCCGACGATGTGGTCAAGCTCCGCGCCGGAGCCGGCGTGGACGATCCGCGGGCGCGCTTTGGCCAGCAGGCACTCGGTTCCGTTGAACCAGGTCCGGCCCTCGCCCAGTTGTCCGGCGCCGTCGATCAGCAGCGTGTTGTGGTGATCCGTCCATTTGTCGAGGTACCCGTCGTCGCGGATGAGCCACTGGCCGTGGCCGAAGAGCGAGAAATGGCCGACATCCGGATGCACGTGGCCGCCGCCGGGATCATAGGAGAATTCCGCCACCGCCTGATGGCCGAGAAAAGGCCCGCACTTGAAGACCACGAGACTCTCGCGACCGTCCCAGCCGGTCCGCGCCGAGACGATCCCCATGTCCTCGAAGTGGTGCAGCGTGGGCATGCCCGGGAGCGGCACGGCCGCAACCGACGGATCGTACCAGATGAGATTGAGCCAGCGGGCGCCGGGGGCGTCGACATCGGCTTTGTCGATCTGCTCGGCGAGCCACTGGGCGCGGCCGTCGCGGTAGCGCCCCGCCAGATGGCGCAGGATATGATCGGGCCCGTACCAGTGCCCGCGCGGGCAATCCGCCAGGTCCACGATGCAGTTGCTCCGCGTCCAAGCCTGCACGGGCAGCGAGAGGTACTGGAAGTACCGGGCCGTATGGCGCCACCAGGGCCGGTCGTAGAGATCGACCCCCAGCAACTCATCCGCCAGGTACATGAACTTGAGCATGTACTCGGCCCCGTATTCCCAATAGCCGACTCCCTCGTGGCTGGCGCCGTCGGGACCGAGGGCGTCCATCGTCCGGCGGAACTTGTCCAGGGCCAGGCCGATCCACATCCGGGCCGGCGGGACCTCGTCGAACAGGGCCAGACCGGCGGCCCCCACGCCGCAGACATTGACCCAGAGATGGTTCTGCAGATAGGAGCGGTGCCAATAGGTCGTACCGGTGGCCGCGGCCTCGAACATGGCGGAGGCACGCCGGACCAGGGTCTCCCGGATACGCTGCCGGGTGACGTCGTCGAGGTCGTGATAGCACCAGTCATAGATCAGGGCCAGGCCGAGAAGCTGATGGCCCGTCGCCAGGTCCATGCCATCGAAGCGGCCGGAGCCCCACGTGGGGTAGGCGCAGGAAGCCAACGCGCACTGCTTTGCCGCATCGAGATACCGCCTCTCACCGGTTAGCACCCACGCCAGGGCCAGATGGGGCATGGTATTGCCGACCTCGCGCTGCCACAACTGCTCGTCGCCGCTGCGGCCGTCGTCCTGGCGATACGCCGGAGCGCCTCGTTCCGCCGCCCGGTCGGCCAGGACCCGTACCTTGGCCCAGAGCCCCGCGTGAGTCGTTCGGATCGCCTCGCGCAGTGCCGCCACGCGCGACGCATCGAGGTACAGACGCGGATGCGTGCCGCGAACCTTCACCAGGGCCGGCGGAAGCGAATCGAGGTCGTACCGGGACAAGACCGTCAACTGTGCGATCGGCTCCAGCATGACGTCATCCAGGCAGGCGTCGATCTGCGTCGGATCGGACGTGCCTTTCTCCAGGGCAATCCAGCCCGCGACCGTCTGGGCCGGCGTCTGAAACTCGGCGGTCAAGCGCTGCCACTGCCCCAGATGCGCCATATCGTACGGGTCGGTCACCGCCCGGCCCAGCGCGCGACCGCGGTCGGCCGCCGTAAACTCGCACTTGAGGAACGGCATCGGCGTCCCGGTCCCTGCCGAAGTCACCTTGACCCACGCCGACAGTCGGTACAGCCTGCCGGCTTGAAGGGGAACAGAATCGGACAGAACGTAGTTCCAGTTGTCCGCCATGCGGCCGTGCACGCGCAGGCAGGCCCGGCTGTCCGCGGTCGCGCCGGCTCCCGTCACACGCTCCACCTGCACCGTCGCCGCCCGGGGCCTCCAGCGGGCCGAGTCGTTCTCGAAGTCCCACACCACCGGCCGGGCGCAGGCCGGGCCTCCGAGCAAAAGGATCATGATGAGAAAGAACTTCATCTGCACGCCTGTTTCTCTCACGACTGGCAATCTCCTCATATGGCATAGTACCGGGTCTTGCGTTGGTGTGACCCTTGGCAGAGGACTATTGTATCTCAGTTCGGATGCGCCGGATATAGGGTTTTCGACGCGGCCTGTTCCTGATCTGCAACGTACAGACATAGAGAAAAAGGTTCAAGGACCGAAGGTCCTCTATCCGGTAAGAGCAACAGAGGCCCGGATACTCCTTTGAGGCATGACCTCACCAGCCAAGCTGGCCCTCGCGGATTTCGATTGGGAGATGTCGCAGGAGAGCACCAAGATCAGAATGGTTGCACATCCCCCCGCAAGGGGTCGTGTAACTATGGCTTGGAGCCGATAACACCGTGTTCCTGTGCGAATTAGGCCGATCGAAGTTGTTCGTGCTCGACAAGAGCGGAGTTCCGGGAGGCCCTCACGTGCCCGGAAAGAAGCGTTCGAGGGAACCGGGCACAGGCGGAGGAGGACTGAATCAGGAAAGCGAAGCTCGGAAAAGGGTGGGCTGGAGTTCGGTTCTTTGAAATCCGTGTCAATCCGTGTCTCAAAGGAGATCGGCTTTGGTAGGTGACAAGAGACCGAGAAGAAGAAGAAACCGCAGATTGCGCAGATTTGCGCAGCGTGAGGACGAGAGGCAGAAGGGAGGCGGTCGAGGCTGGAGGCAGGAAAGCGAAGCTTGTCCGACAGTCCCTCTGGGCCTCGAGAGACCGGAGAGAGGCCCCGCCTCCGCTCGGTCGATGAAACTCCGCTCGAAGAGCCTTCGAGTGGTGCCCGGCTTCAAGCTCGAAGAGCCTCCGACGATGGGCCGTCTTCCAAGGGTTTCGGCCCATGAACCGCAGGCAGTTAGTGTAAGGTGGGGGAGAAGGTCAACGTGCCGGTGCTGGTTCGGGCCTAGTGCTTCATGACAATTGACGTTCCGGGTGGGTGGCAGCGGCAAGCGCAGCTTGCCGATGGTTTGCCTATCCGCCATCGGCAAGCTTCGAAGACTCCGCTTGCCGCTGCCACCCGTCGCCTCTACCCGGAGGTTCGATTGTCATGAAGCACTAGATCAGGCGACGCTCCGCGTCGCCTGGCTCTGAGGTACGGGAAATGTGGGCCGGGTGGCATCGCCAAGGCCTCGGGCCTTGACGATGGCCGTGTCGCGGGCATCTTGCCCGCGCGGATCGGGGGCCTCCGGCCCTCGAATCGAAGGCGGGACGCCTTCGACACGCGCGGGCGCTCGCGCCCGCGACACCAACCATCGTCAAAGGCGGAGCCGTTGGCGCTGCCCCTCATCTCATTGACACGCTGTGACGGAGCGATATACTGGCGCCCATGAATGCAATGAAACAAGCCCTCCTCCTCGACGTCCTCCTGCTGACCAGTGTTCTTGCCATCCTGCCGGTGCCGGCGCAGGCGGAGTTCTGGCCCGGCTGGCGCGGTCCGCGCGGCGACGGCACCTGTATCGAACAGAACGTCCCCACCCATTGGGACCCCGCGGGCGCCCTGTGGAAGACCGCGCTGCCCGGCCAGGGACATGCGTCCGCGATCGTCTGGGGCGACCGCGTGTGCACCGTGACCGCACTGCCCGCCACGCAGGAGCGCGTGCTCCTG
>VGYL01000334.1 GCA_016872975.1 Planctomycetota bacterium | reverse complement strand
CAACACGACGCTCAAGGTCGGAATCAAGAACAAACGTCTCACCGCCGCCTGGGATGAAACCTATCTCGAAGAAGTCCTTGTCGGAAAATGACTTATGGTGCAATCGCCCTGGGTAATGGCCGCACGAGCCGCTCTCCGCGTAGGTCGTGCGTCCTCGCACGACATCTTCGGCGAGCGGGGACGCTCGCCCTACGAAGAGCGCCCGCTCAGAGCCGCCTCAAGGCGGAACTGAGACCTCAAACGCTAGTGCCGCATTTCGGAAGTCCTGCGATCAACGGGAGGAGATTGCTTCGTCGCTGAAGCTCCTCGCAATGACATACGTGGACGTTCTATGTCATTGCGAGCGAGGCTTGCCGAGCGCGGCAATCATGTCATTGCGAGGAGCGCAGCGACGAAGCAACCTCACCCATAGACGTGGAACTTGCGAAATGCGGCACTCGATCGCGTTTGGGGACCCATCCCGAACCAGCCCAATTTCTCCGCCGGGCTGGATTACCGATCCTGTTCGTCTCGACTCTTCAGGTACCCCTCGATCTTCGTAGCAAAGCCCTTGCGGCGCGAAGGGAGGTTTTCCCTGGGGCAGAGCGGTCCCGGTTGTCGCATTGTATAATGGAACCCCGGCAGGGTCGGTGCCACCGTGGCGCCTGATGTCGGCTGTCCAGGGAGAACGCAGATGACTATGGTGCTACATCTCGGCTTGCTCGTGTCGATGCTCGCGGCCGGTTCCTCGGCCGACCCGGGTCCCTACATCCGTATCGACCGGCTCACGCCCCGCGTGGCGCTGGCCTATTGGCCGGGTCTCGACCGCCGGTGCAACCTCACGGTGATCCAGTCGCAAAAGGGCCTGGTCCTCATCGATACAGAGGCCGCGCCGCGGCTGATGGCCCCGATCAAGAAGAAGATCGAGCAGACGTTGGGCCGCTCCGATTGGGCCTACGTCATCAACACGCACGCCCATGACAACCATTGCAGCGGCAACGTCCTGTTCCCCGGCGCGGTGATCGTCGGGCATGAGAACCTGGCCGCGGACATGCAGTGGCTGATCCGCCGCCAGGCCGAGCCGCACAAACGCGGGGAGATCGACCGCTACAATGCGATTCTCCGCGACCTGCGGGCCGCGGGGCCCCGGTATGCCGGCAATCCCCAGTACAGCCGGCTGATCCAAAGCGACCTGATCTTCTACGAGCTGTTCGTGCAGGACCTCCAGGAGGGCTACGAGGTCGTCCCGCCGGCGCTGACCTTTGCCGATACCCATACGCTCGACTTGGGCGACCTGACCCTGGAGCTGATCTTCTTCGGCAAGGGCCACAGCACCTCCGACATCCTGATCTACGTGCCCCAGGAGCGGGTCCTGGTCACCGGCGCGATCGCCTACGGGCCGTACCGCGTCCCCGAGATCGGCGAAGCGTCGCATCTGGAAGACGTCCACCGTTTCATCGCCGTGCTGGACCGTCTGCTCGCCGACGAGGTGAAGATCGACCACGTGATCCCGGGCCACAGCGCCCCGCTGACCCGCGCCGCCCTGCCCCCCATCCGCGATTTCTACCGAAGAATGCTCACCGAGGTCCGGGCCGCCCGCCGGCAAGGCCTGACCCTGGAGGAGACGACCAAGCGGCTGACCCTCCGCGCCATGTTCCCCGCCTTTCGCGACCCGCCCGCCCGCACCTACGGCCACGACCACCAGGCGCGCAACGTGCGGAACCTCTGGCGCATCCTGGCCGAAAACGAGCCCAAGCCCCAACCCGACCCCGCCAAACCCTGACACCCCAGCCGCGCCGCGGGAGCATCGGGGTCAGACCCCGTTGCCCGCACCGACGTGGGTCCCTTTTACATGCCGATTTCCAGACCACCAGGAGCGCAACGTGCGGAACCTCTGGCACATCCTGGCTAAGAACGAGCCCGCGCCCCAACCCGAGCCCGCCAACCCCTGGCACCCCGGCCGGAAACAGACGATACGGAAGATCCGCTAAAACGCAAAATAACAACGATCCGCACAAGAGCTAAGACCGGCCGTGATGGGATCGGGTGGCGGCCTCGAGTCTTCCGACTGGGGATGGCCAAGCCCGTCTGTAGTGTGCTCGTAAGAGCATAAAGACAGCGTCTGACGACGCCACTACGAACCGAGGCCTTCCGGCCCCTGCCACCGAACTACCCTTTTGGCCTTTGAGCGGATCGTTGTTTTCAAACACTCTCCCAATCCGCCCGGACGAGGATGACGCCGCGGTAGCCGGCGTCACACGCCCGCGCTCAAAGGCCGTGGGCGAGGGTCAGGACGGCGGCCAGGGTGGCTTGCACGGTCAGGGCGGCGTTCGGCACATCGCAGCGCTCGGGGATGTCGCCCTCGGTGTGGTATTGGGGGTCGCCGTAGGGCCACGAGCCGATATTGATGACGGCGGCCTCATAGCCGGCCTGGACGAACGAGCCGTCGTCATCGCCCGGCCGCGACCGCTGGACCATCCGCTGCTCCAGACCGATGGCGTAGCGGGTGTTCACCTCGGCCATCAGCTCGGCCAGGCGCTGGCCGGCGGGTTTCGTATAGGCGGTCACGTTGGTCTTTTTTCCGGCGGCGGTGTCTTCGTCCGTCTTGACGCCGATGCCGTCCAGATTGAAGACCGCAACGATCTCATCGCCCCGCTCCTTGGCCTTCTGGGCGGCGGTCCGGCTGGTCCAGGGCGTGTGCTCCTCGTTGCACCAGAGGAAGCGGATCGTGCAGGCGGGGGTGTGCTCCGCGAGCACGCGGGCCATCTCCAGGACGCCGGCGGTCCCGATGGCGTTGTCGTTGGCGCCGGGGGAATCGATCCAGCTTTGCGAGTCCTTGTGCGCGAGCACGAGGATGATCTTTTCCGGCTGCGAGCGGCCCTTTCTCTCGGCATAAAGGTTGTACGCGGTGTACCAGGGGTCTTCGGGTTTGGGAGGCGAATACTGCGCGTGCTTGGGCTTGGTCGTGTCCCGGCGGAAAGCCTGCACTTGCACCCCCTCGCGCTCGACGCGATAGCCCCACGACTCCAGATGGCCCGCCAGGTAATCGTCGGCCTCGTGAAGGGTGTTCTTCTCATGGCCGGGCAGCGTCAGGTTCAGCTTGCGATACGGCAGCGGGTCCTTGGCGAGATGAAAAAGGTGCTTGGACATCCGTTCGGAATCGACCCGGCGGATCAGCCGGCGGATGGCGGCGTCCGACAGGGCGAGGTTGTCGCTCCCGGCCTGACGGGCCCAGGCGGGGACAAGAAGCCCCGCGGCCAGTACCAGCAGGACTCCCATCGCATGCACGCGCGTGCGTCTCATGTCAGACACTCCTTCTGGCATGGATAATGGATGATTGACCATTGATAATTTGCCCCACCCTATCTAGGCCGACGCGGCAGCCAAAATAGGGTGGGGCGTCCTCTTCAAATCATCAATCATCAATCATCAATCGTCAATCGTCAATCATCAATCTTACGGGGTCGGGTTGGACAGGAACTCCACCTCGTTGGCGGATAGCGCGCGGTGGTAGATCCGCGCCTCATCCAGCAGGCCGGCGAAGAAGCCTTCCTGGCCGGTGTTGCCGGTGTTGGCCCGGGCGCCGATATACGTGTTGTGCGTCGTGGCCGGCACCTGGCCGGGATTGGTCCGCACGAAGGCGTCCTCGGCCCCGTTGACGTAGATCCGCTTGGTGTTGCCAGCGTTGTCATAGACCGCGGCGATATGGACCCACTCGCCGAGCGGGGCATCCATCGTCGAGCCCAGGTCATCGGTGCCCACCATACGCGTCGTGAAGCAGATCTTGTTGCTGTCGCGCCGGCGCAGTTGCCAGCCGATGTTGTTCTCGCCGCGATTGCCCACCATGACGTGGCCCCAGTTGGTGGTCCAGGTCTCGATATGGGCCCAGACCGCGAGGCTGAAGCTGCCGTCGAAATTGAAGACGGGCTTGTTGCCCAGGTCCACGCAGTCGGTGGCGCCGCTGAGTTTCAGGGCGGTCCCGAGCCCGGGGCGTCCGGCGACGTAGGTCGGGGCGCCGAGCACCGTGCCGTGATGGCCGTTGCCGGAGCCGTCCTGGACGTTGTTGGTCATGGCGTAGGAGGCCACCAGGCCTGCCGCACCGGGATTGACCGCGACCGGGATCTCCGGGGCGACCCGGTAGAGCCGCAGATCGTCGAAGAGGAACTTGCCCGTCCCGCCGGTGACGCCGAGGGTCAGCGTCCGGACGCTGCGGAGCGTGGCCGCCGGCAGACCGGTCAGATCGATGTTCCACTGGTTCCAACGCCGCCGCGTGAGGTTGCCGGCGGCGCCGGCGTAGGCGATCCTGGAGTTGTTGATCTTGATGTACAGCTCCGTGGCGGTATTGGCCGGATCGCCACAGAAGAACAGGACCAGGGTCGTGATGCCCGCTCCCGTCCAGTCCTGGGGCTCGTCGAAGGTCCGGGTGGTCTCCGACAGGGGCGCCTTGCTGTTGTCGTAGGCGAACGGCATCGACTGCTTGCCGCCGTGGAAGGTGGTCGTATCGCCGAAGGTGCCGTTGACGGCGACGTCGAGGCCGACGACCGCGCCGTTTCTCGCGGGATTGTCGAAACCGTCCAGCCACGTCATGTAGATCTCTTTGCCGGCTTTGTCCGTGTAGCTCTCGAAGTCCTCCACGATCACGTACTCCTGGGTCGTGAAGCTCCAGGTCTCGCCCGCAAAGGTGCGGGTGCCGACCTCATCGACCCGCCAGTAATAGGTCGTGCCGAGGCTCAGGGTTTCGGGCACGTAGCCGTGCTCGGTCACGGTCCTGGCCGCGGCGGTCCCGCCGGTCACAGCGTTCCGGTCGGTGCCGAGGTAGACGACGTGCGAGGTCGCGTCGCGGCCGGGCCGCCAATCCAACGAGCTGTCCACGCCGACCCCGGTGGCGCCGGGCGCCGGCTGCGGGGCGCGGGCCTGCATCGGGGCCGAGGAGAAGCGCACTTCACTCAGGCCGGTGACGACCAGCCCGCTCCAGGTGGCCTCGATCGTGAGCTTGACGTACTTGGCGACGATGCCGCCGAGCGGGACCGTGGTGTTGGCGGCATAGCCCGGCAGCCCCGGCGCTTCGGCGAATTGCGGCACGTTGGCCAGCCGGGTCCAGGTCACGCCGTCCAGGGAGTGCTCGATCGTAACCGTCTTGGCGCCGAAGCCGATCACGGCGCTCACCTGATTGAAGTTCCAGACCTGCATGTCGTGCAGCGCGTACGCCTGGTCGAATTCATACTGGATCCAGTTCGGCAGTATCCCGGCGCTCATCCAGGTCGTGGCGGCATCGGTGCCGTGCCGATCGTCGGCGTCGAGGCCGGAGCCGTCGATGGTCTTCTCCGGGCCCGTGTTGGGCTGCGCGCTGGAGGCCGTGGCGGCCACGGGCTTGACCGGATACGCGTAGGGCTCGGTCTTGAAGGACCAGACGGGCCCCTTGTAGATCGTGCTGTCCGGGGCCTTGTTGACTTCATCGATCCGCCAGTAGTAGACCGTGCCGTACTCCAGGGGGCCGGCCGGCCGGAAGCTGGTCTCGGCCTGGCCTTGCCGGACCAGGACCCCCTTGGGGTCCGTCCGGGACGCCGTGTTCACGTCGGCAAACGCGGTCCCCAGGTACACATCGTGCGTCTCAGCGTAGCAGCCCGCCCGCCAACGGAGCTCGACGTCGCGCGGCAGATCGTCCTTGCCGCCGGCGGGAGAAGGACGCTCCGCGAAGGCCGGCGGCGGCGCCAGCGCCACCGGGGCCGTCTCCGTCGTCCAGGTAGCGCCGACGATCGTCCCGTGATGCGGAACGGGGGCGAGGTCCTGCGTCGTCGTTCCCTGCCCCTCGTTGAGCTGCCAGTAGCCGACCAGTCCTTCCTCCGTCCCGCGGAGCTCATGGGTCATGCTCTCCCGGATCTCGGCCTCGGAGCGGGCGTAATTCCAGATGCGGACTTCGTCAATGAGGCCCGGGAAGAACCGGGCGTTGCCGGTATTGCAGCCGATGCGGATCCGGGCTTGCACGGCCAATCCCGCGATCGAGGCCGGCATGTCGTTGCGCGAAGCCTCCTCTTTGCCGTTCACCAAGACGGCGACCTTGGTCCCGTCCTTGACGTACGCGAGGTGATGCCAATTGCCGGCAACGACCGTCGTGCCCGTGACGGACCACACCCCGACGCCATCGGCCTGGGTCTGGAAGCGCGAGGTCGCCCGCCCATTGCCCCCCACCGACAGGTGGAAGCCCACGCGGTTGGCCGCCGCCCCCCAGTAGCTGTTCGAAATCACCTGCCGCGAATCGTTGACCCAGGGCGTATCGGCCTTCACCCAGGCCGACATGGTAATGTTGTCGGAAACCAGTGCCACGCCCACGTCCACGCGGTTACTCGTTCCGTTGAATTTCAGCGCATACTGATCCGCGGCACAGACGCCGGACAGGGCCGTCAACAGGCAACATGCCACCGGCAGGAATGCGGCCAACCGGGGATTCCGAAACTGAGGGTGAAGTGTGAAGTTTGAAGTTTGAAGTAAGAGGAGGACTTCCGACTTAACACTTGAAACTTCAAACTTGAAACTCTTCCTGCGAATCGGTCTGCCGCACATGGTAGCCTGCCTTTCAAAAGGAACAAAGGTAAGACTGTGGGCCGCACGCCCAGAACCCGTCGCGGTCAGGCCGGATTCGCCGACCGTGCCGTCCGTGCCGGAGGGGTCACCGCCCGTCTTATCGACACGTGACCGTGAGGAATTGACGCCCCAGGCGCAGCACCTGGACGGGCGGGTCCTCGACCCCTGCGATGAATACCCCGCATGCCAGCGAACGCGCGGGGCAAACACACGTCCCCGCCTGCTTGCAGGCGCCTTGCCAGTACTGTCAGCCGGATCTGCGGGGCCATCCGTTCGCCGTCGATCCTCCGGGGAACGCCGATGCCTGGTTGCGATGCTCCTCCATACAAAATCGATCGTATCTGACCGGCCTCAAGAACGCCCTATAATAGTCGCATTTCGTCCGCATGTCAAGCACATATCGTGGCCGGCTCGGAAATAGGGTGCCTGACCGTTGTTGCGCCACTCCAACGGTGTTCGGAGTTCCGCCTTTAGTACTACAACGCTATCTTGTGGGACCGCAGTAGTCGTAAGTCATTATGAAACAATGAGATACGGGAATGTCACTTCG
>VGYL01000333.1 GCA_016872975.1 Planctomycetota bacterium | reverse complement strand
CATCGAGGAGTTCCGCCTGCGGTTCGGCGACCGCGTCCACAAGCACTTGTTCCACGGCGGCGCTCTTACCCCGCAGGCGACTGCCGCTCGTTGGACGCAACGCGCCGACCAGATTGACCTGGCGGTGATTGCGGAATCCGCCCGCTGGGGCGACTACCGCCGGGACATGCACCCGTACAGCTCGGGACCCTATCTGCTCTACACGCGCAACGCGCACTGGGTGGTTGAAAAGACCAGGCTGTTGAACGACTACTTCCCCCGCCGTACGGACATCGCGCTCAACCAGTTCAGGTCACGCGGCTTCTATCCGAGTCTCAATGCCCCGGTCTTTCACGTCAACGACACCTACCAGCACGGCGGACACGTCGCCTCGCGCAGCACGCTCGCGATGTCGGGAACGACCGGCACCGTCTGGTACACGCTGGAGGGGACCGATCCGCGCGTCCCCGCCGTACCGGTCGGCCCGGTTGACGAGGTCAAGCTGGTCGCGGAAAACGCCGCCAAGCGGGTTCTCGTTCCCACGGGGCCGGTCAGCACCGCCTGGCGGGGGGGCCAAACCTTCAATGATGCCGCCTGGATCGGCGGCACGGGGGGCGTCGGTTTCGAGCGGGGCGGCGACTACGCGGCGTTCATCCAGATCAACGTCCAGAACCAGATGTACAACCGCAACACGACGTGCTGCGTGCGGATTCCTTTCACGGTCTCCGCGGCGGACCTGGCCGGCTTCTCCAACCTGATCCTGAGGCTCCGCTATGACGACGGTTTTGTGGCCTACCTCAACGGCGCCGAGATCGCCCGCAAGAACTTTACGGGCGAGCCGGCGTGGAATTCGGCCGCCAACGCCGTGAACGCCAGTACGAACGCGATCAGCCTGGAGCCGTTCAACGTCACGGCGCACCTGAGCAAGCTGCGCCCGGGGCAGAATATCCTGGCCCTTCACGGGTTGAACCAGTCCCTGACCAGCACGAACTTCCTGATCTCGGCGGAGCTGGTCAACGACAGAAGCGCCACGGCCGGCGCCCCGGTTGGCGGCGTCTCGCCGACCGCGGTGCGGTACACGGCGCCGGTCCTGCTCTCCCGGAGCGTTCAGGTCAGGTCGCGGGCGTTGAGCGGCACGACCTGGAGCGCCCTGAACGAGGCGGTCTTTGCCGTCGGGCCGGTCGCCCAGAGCCTGCGGGTCAGCGAGATCATGTACCATCCGCCCGACACCGGCCATCCCGATGACCCCAATACCGAGTTCATCGAGCTGACCAATATCGCCGGGCAGAGCATCGATCTGAGCCTGGTCCGGTTCACCAGGGGCATCGGCTACACGTTCCCGAGCTTCACCTTGCCGCCGGGCGGCTACTGCCTGGTGGTCCAGGACCTCGCGGCCTTCGCGGCGAAGTACGGCGCGGACCTGCCGGTCATCGGGCAGTACACGGGCCGCCTGGACAACAGCGGCGAGCGGGTGGAACTCGTGGACGCCGCCGGGCAGATCGTCCAGAGCTTCACCTATTCCGACAAATGGTTCAAGAGCACGGACGGCCGGGGCCATTCCTTGACGGTCAAGGACCCCAGGATGACGGGCATAGACACTCTCAACGACAAGGAGGCCTGGCGGCCGAGCACCGCCGTGGGCGGCTCGCCCGGAACCAGGGATGACGGCTGAGCGCGTCTCTCGGCACGGACCGTCGTCAGCGCGGATAGGAGAGATAGAACGTCTCGGAGCGGGGATGGGCATCCACGTGGCCGTCCAGGAACGCGCAATTGCCGCGCCCGGCGAGCAGGTCCTTGGAGGGGGCGTTGTGATAGCCGCCGATGACATCCCAGAACTGCCCGACGCCCTCCGGGCCGGGGATCACGAGCCGCGGATTGCGGCCCACTTTGGCGAACCAGCCGTCGATCATGGTGTCGCTGCCCGGTACCATGAACGTGTCGTTGAGGCCCGAAAGGTTGTACGCCGTATCCACCAAAGCGCTCTCCTCGACGAACGAAAACGTGGTGGCCGGCCGTTTGACCTCCATGATCTTCTTGACACGCGTTCTTAGGATACCCGAATTCTCACTCCCCAGGTACGCATTCATGGTGTAGTTGTACCAGGGCTTGTACCGCTTGAGTCGCGCCATGTCGGCCACGTAGAAATGGTCCTCCGAATGGCGGACGGCCAGAGTCTTGAACGTGGGGCAGATGAACGCCTGGGCGTTGGCCAGATAGGGGAAGAACGGGCCGGCGTACTGCGGGTTGGATTTCAGATCGAGGTCCCCGTTGCACCAGCGCAAGTGGATATAGCTGGCCAGCCCCGCCTCGACCGGGTACGCGCCGGTCTGGGTGAAATAGCACTTCTCCGGCACCGGAAATTTGCCGTCGGAGTCGTCGGTGTACATCGCGACGGCCAGGCAATAATTCTTGAGATTGCCCTTGCACGCGGATCCCTGGGCCAGGTTCTTGGCCTTGCCCAAGGCGGGCAGCATGATCCCCAGCAGGATCGCGATAACGGCAATGACCACCAACAGTTCGATCAGGGTGAACGCCTGCAACCGCCGCATAATAGTCATCCTCCACATCCTCAATCCATCCGCGCGGAATCGGAATCCCGATCCGTCAATAGGAGTATTGTATTCATTGGCGGCAGCCCATGCAAGAGCTTTTATCCCGAAATGTGAAAGCACGAGGCGCCGGGGGGGCTTCGTCCCATGAGGGAATTTCCCCACCCGGATCGAGCCGGTTCCTGATGGCGAGCCGGCGCCTGTCATTGCCATCGACACGTATAAGGCTTCGATCGAAGAGAGAATCATAGTGACAATGACTCCTTGTTGGAAATGGGAGGTGTACTTATGCCAGAGGGAACGGCAACATTACCGCCAGAGAAGGTGCGGCAGGAGCCGCGTCCTCCCTTGGAGCGCAGAAAGTGGCGGGCCGGCGGCGGTGGGGCGCTGGCGGGCGGCATTGTGGCCGCGGTCGCCGGCATTTTGGCCCTTGCAGGACTCGCCGGCGTCTACCCGGCGTCGTTCTTGAGCCTCGCGGTTCTCGGGGTCGGGGTCTCTTTTCTGTTGGAAGGCGTGGCCGTCATGGTCAGCTTCACGAGCAGGACTCCGTGGCGCGGAATGGGGGCGGTGAAGCGGTCCTGGAACGTGCCCAGATTCTTTTGCCGCCACAAGTCGCGGATGGTGCGGGGGCCCTGAAGGCCCAGTTGCGCCCAATCGATGCCTATCTCGCGGGGGAATTCCGCCAGGTTGAACAGGCCTACCGCGAGAGAACCGTCCTCCAAGGGTTTGGCCATGATCAGGGTTTCGTCGTTCTGCACGAGGGGCTTGGCCTGCCGGCCCAGAGTGTCCTGGTTGATTTCGATCGGCTCGGCACTGCACAGGATGCCCAGGGTGAAGTCGTCGAGCAGGCGCATGTCGCCGGAGAAGAACAGGGGGGCCGCCATCAGGCACCACATGGACATGTAGCTATACTGCTCGTTTGGCGTCAGTTTCGTCGGCTGGCCGGGCTCGTTCTGATTGCGGGCGTTGCCCACGTAGCCGATCAGGATGTAATCCGGATCGTTCCAGCGGCCGGGGCCGGCGTACTCGTAGTGCCGCGCGTTGCTCAGGCCGATCGCGTAAAACCCCGGCAGCAGGTCGCCGCGGGCCAAGCCCAGATCCCCCGTGGTGCGCCAGCAATGGCCGCCAACTTCCGCGCCCCATTTCCAGACCTCGCCCATGCCGTACTGGCACAGGTTGTAGACGATGTCCCGCGGGAGCGCCTTGAGAATGTCGCCCATCTTCTTGTACGGCCGTTGCAGGTGTTCCGGTTCCCTGCCGCCGGCGACGTCCCGGTAGGAGCACCAGTCGTGCTTGAGGAAATCGAAGCCCCATTCGGCGAACGTCTCGGCGTCGA
The DNA here is from genome assembly GCA_016872975.1 of Planctomycetota bacterium. GTDB lineage: Bacteria > Planctomycetota > Phycisphaerae > Sedimentisphaerales > Anaerobacaceae > PLanc-01. Next base: position 3,276 of record VGYL01000333.1, on the reverse strand, counting down.
TCCGCTCGTGCTCGTAGCTGGCCACGTAGCCGGCACAGGTCCAGGGACCGGGTCCCGTATACAGCCCGGCCTTGAGTCCCTTGCTGTGGATGTAGTCCACCATGCCCTTGATGTCCGGAAACTTGGCGTTGGGCAGGATGGCCCCGCGCGCATCGCGGTAGGGCTCGTCGCCCCGTTTCTTCATCCAGCAATCGTCGATATTGACGTACTGGTAGCCGTAGTCGGCCATGCCGGAGGCGATCATCACATCCGCGGCGCTGCGCATGTGCTCCTCGGTGACGTGATGATAGTGGATGTACCAGCTATTCCAGCCCATCGGCGGCGTCAGGGCCAGCGTGTCGCCCACAACGATCTTGAAAGGTCGCTCACTGGTCCCATGCTCATTCCTGGCGGCGAGCGTCACGAGCCACTCGCCGCGCTCCGTGGACACATGGCCGGTGATGATGCCGGTTGCGGCATCGAGTCGCAGGCCGTTCGGCAGGTCCCGGGCGGTAAAGCGGATCGGTCGGGCCCCGGTACAGGGGATGCGGTAGAGGAAGGGGCGTCCCGGCCGGGCGCCGTAGACCTTCGGACCGTTGATGCGAGGCTCGGGCCCCGGTTTGGGGGTCAAAATGACCTTCTCCTCCGGCAGCGGCTGCGGCGCCTCCACCGCCTGGGGTCGCGCCCCGGCCACGACAAATTCCGCCTCCGCCCAGTTGGCGTGGTCGAAGTCGACACCGTCCCCCGCGGCAGTCACCATCAACAGGAGACGCTGCACGCCGGCCAGCGGGACATCCACGGCTTTGGCCTCCTGGCCGCCTTTCATGATCCCGCTGTCAAAGAGTCTCTTGCCGTCCCCATAGACCATGAACCGGACCGTTCCTCTACGCCCGGCGGCATCATCGACACCGACGAAGGCCTGGAACCGCTCGACCTTGCCATCCAGCGTCACGTGGAGCTCCGACCCGGCATGGGTCCCCACGCCGCGATCGAATGTTCGCCCGCCGATGGTGATCGTCTTGCCCGTGACGCTCTGGTCCACCCGCGGCTGGCCCCAGCCGCTCGACATCTTCGAAAGGTCCAGGTCCCCCAGCCGCACGACCTCGGCTCCCCTGATGCCGCCAACACCCAGCAGAACGACCGTGACAACCGCGAGCCATGTATCGCGTTTCATAGTCTCCATCCTTCCATTTGGGAGTGATCAAAGATATCCAGGTTATACCGAGGCGCGATGCTACCAGAATCGCCAGGGACACGCAACCAATCCCTGCCGGCTCTGTAGCGAGCTGCCGATACGATCGCCGACCGCTCGGAAGGGTGTCCCCGGCGTCTCCGTGCGGTCGAGACCCTCCATTTTTCGGCGCGGAACTCCATTTTTGACAACGATCCGCTCAAAGGCTCTTTCGTCCCTGGCGGGACTGGTCTGGTCTTTCTGGGCGCATACCCAGCGATGAATCGCTGGGCTATGATCTTTTGCCCTGCGGGCTTGCCGTTAGCCTTTGAGCGGATCATTGATTTTTGACGGGGTCAATTTCGGCTATTTTGGAAATGATTTTGAGGTTCCGGAGGGTGCCCGGGGCCGGGGGCGGGGGCCCATAGGCAACCGGAGAGCAGCTTTTTCGGAAAAAAAGTCGGATTTCGTGCTTGCAGAACGCCGCCGGGGTTGGTAGCCTCACAGGATGTCGTGTAGCATGAACCCGGATGATGCGTTCAGAGAGTGGAGTCATCGCTGATTGACGTAGTCCCGACCACCTGCTTTTGATCCCCCTCTTCGCGGATTCTACAAGAAAAACAAAGGAGAAAACGATGAATATCTATGTAGGGAATCTTTCATTCGAGGTCACGGACGATGACCTGCGGCAGCTTTTCACCGCGTACGGCGAGGTGGAAACGGCCAGCGTCGTCAAGGACCGGTTCAGCGGCGAATCCCGCGGGTTCGGCTTTGTCGAGATGCCGGCGCGCAAGGATGCCGATGCGGCGATCGCGGCTCTGAACGGCACGGACGTCAAGGGCAGGACCATCACGGTCAACGAAGCCAAGCCCAAGGCCCCGAAGAGTGGCGGCGGCGGCGGTGGCGGCGGCGGACGCGGCGGGCGCCGGTACTAAGTCGCTTGTGCTGAGATTTTCGACTCGTCGGCCGCCGGGGCGCAGGCCGTTTCGCTCCGGCGACCGGGCGGCCGATGAGGTTCGGTTTACCCGCACGAGCGCGTGTGGGACGGTCTCTGACGGCAGGACTCTTCGGCGCCGGCCGAGGCGTTCATCATGTGATCGGCCTCCTGAGGAAGCGGTTTGGTTCCATGCATCAGGATCAAGCGCTCGCGGGCTGCCTGTAATTTCTGCAGAAAATCGCCTCTCCCGAAGTCGGCGTTCCATTTGCGGATCGTGATCCAGCCGCCGAAACGGATCAGGTTGGTGCGCCACGAGCGATACCAGCGTCCCCACCCCAGTTTGAAATTGTGAAGATAAAAGGCGAGAGAGGGGAAAAGCAGGATATTCCCGACCACGTAAAGGGCGTGGCGGAACCGGTAGACGCGGCGCATGATCCGCTTGCCGGCTTCCTGCATCTGCGGGGCCGTCATCGGCTCATCCGGCTCGAAGAGGGGGAAGTTCCCGTCATAGTATTCCCACCCCACGTCCTCCAGGGCATAAAGCCGGTTCTGCTGCCGGAGCCGCTGCCGCAGGGCCGTTCCCGGCAACGGCACGGGGAGCAGGACCTGGACCGTGTCGATCCCGGCCTTGCGTATGAAGCTCTTGAACCGCCGGACTCTCTCCCTCAGAGGCATGTGGAACGAGGTGGGGTCCGCCAGGGGATAGCCGAAGATGAACATGCCATGGATGAGGAAGCCGAACCGGCGGAACACCCGCACCAGCGCCAGCATCTCACGCGAGTTGATCGCCTTGCGCATGGCCTTGAGCTCTTCGTCGATGGGTGACTCGAAGCCGATGGCCACGTACTTGATGCCGGCCTGCCGCATGGCGGCCAGTAGTTCGGGGTCCTTGGCCTTGTCCAGGCGGATTTGGACCGTTGTCTCCAGCCGCCTTCCAATCTGTTCCTGGTACTCCGCAAATTTGCGGCAAAACCGCAACGTCTCGTCCCGGTCCTGACCGAAGAGGTCGTCCACGATAAAAAATTGCCAGGCCTGGTGCGTTTCGACGAGGTAGCTGAGGTTCCCGAGCAGGCGATCGACCGAGGCGCAGCGCGGCTTGCCTTTGACCGTGCAGAACTCGCAGTTCATGCAGCAGCCGCGGATCCGTTCCACCGGGAAGATCTCGATGCGGGCGTACCGGACCAGGGAG
>VGYL01000332.1 GCA_016872975.1 Planctomycetota bacterium | reverse complement strand
CGACGGGACCTCTATCGCGAGTTCCTCCGCTACGTGGATTTCTTTCAGCCGGATGTCTTCGTAATCGAGAACGTCCTGGGCATCCGTAGTGCCAGTGGCGGCGAATACTTCACCCGTGTGCAGAAGGAAGCAAGGGAGTTGGGCCACGCGGCCGGGCGCCCCGGATATCGCGTCCATACCCAAGTCGAGAACGCCTGGGAACTGGGGGTGCCCCAGAAACGCCAGCGACAACGCAAGGGAATTAGGCAAACTCCATGAGCTCTGGTGTCCTAATCAAATTGTCCGACCTCCTCAAAGGTGACAAGGATTGGCTCCTCGGGCGTCTGAGCTCCGAGTTCGAAGAGCAAGGTTGGGAGGAACAACGGACCTCTCAGACAGCAGCCTGGCGGCGCGAAATCGAACACATGAAGGGCGTTGCGGAGAACCTTATTGCCCACGACCCATCTTTTGCTGACTGGCGTTTGCTGCTGGAGTACGAAATCCCACGTCGGCAGAAGCACCCTGATGGCATTCTATTGGACAGTGACATCATATTTGTCATTGAGTTCAAGCTCGGCGAGCGTCGCGCTGGCTCAGGGGAGCGGTGGCAAACAGAAGAGTATGCTCTGGACCTACGAGATTTCCATGCGGCGAGCCGGGAAAAGACGATTATCCCCATCTTATGCCTTGAAAGAGAGGCCGCACCATCATCCTCCATGACGGCCGGTGACAAAGGTATTGTCTTGCCCGTTCAGGTCTGCGGCATCGATTCTCTGGCAGAGCGTATCATCTTGCTTCACGATGGTTCGCACGATCCCTCCGAGAAGCTGATCGATGCCGAACTCTGGAGAGCAGCTCCCTATCGCCCCAGCCTAACAATCATCGAAGCAGCCGAGCGCCTTTTTGCGCACCACGATGTCCGCGAGATATCACACAGCTATGCAGACAACCTGACTGAAGCGACCTCGGCTGTCGTAGAACATATTCGTGAGTCCCAGCGGGCATGTGAGCACCGTATATGCTTTGTGACCGGCGTTCCGGGAGCCGGCAAGACTCTCACGGGTCTGAATGCGGTACATGATCCACAACTGCGGTCGGAGGGCCGTCCCCCGGCGGTCTTCCTTTCGGGAAATGGCCCTTTGGTGAAGGTCGTCAAGTGTGCGCTTGTACGGAGTTGCCAGGATCAGAATGTGCCACGAATAGAAGCCCAGCGGCGCGTGAGCGCCTTCATTCAGAATGTCCATTCTTTTGTAAGACACTATTCTGCCAATGCTGATTCCCCGGCGACAGAGAACGTCATTGTCTTCGACGAAGCGCAACGCGCGTGGGATGCACGCAAGATGGCGAAGAAACACAAGCAGGCTATGTCAGAGCCCGAATTGGTCCTTCAGATTATGGAGCGATGTGCACCGTGGTCGGTCATTATCGCTCTTGTGGGAGGGGGACAAGAGATACACGAGGGCGAAGCGGGCCTGAGTGAATGGGGAGCCGCGCTCTCGCACCGTGCAATCCCATGGACGGTGGCCGCATCGCAAGAAGCCTTACACGGCGGGCAAAGTGTTGCCGGCCAACGCCTTTTCATAGATGGGTCTATCGGCAACGTGGTGCTTCGAGAAGATGCGCGACTGCACCTCAGGGTTTCCACTCGCTCATGGCGTGCGCACAGATTCAACGAGTGGGTCAACGAAGTGCTCGCGAATCACCCCACCGAGGCAAGAGGGCATCTTCCTGCCTCGCGAGAATTCCCTGTCGTCGTCACCCGCGATGTGAATACTGCGCGGGAATGGTTACGAGTGCGTAGTGGGCTTGAACCAAACCACGATGTGGTTTGGTCGCCAGTTCTGGGGCGCTGCGATTGCGCGCCTATGGGATCGAGTTGTCAACTGGTTTCCGTCAGAACTATCCTTATCATGAGTGGTTCCTATCAGGTCCCGATGATGTGCGGTCCAGCTTCCGGATGGAGGTCGCTGCAACAGAATTCGAGGTGCAGGGTTTGGAGTTGGACTGGGTAGGGCTCTGCTGGGGTAACGACCTATCTCTCGACTCAACTGGAAATTGGGTGTTTGGCCGGCTCTCTGGTGAAAAGTGGCAGCGCGTAAAGACTGCACAGAAGCAGCAGTATATCTTGAACAAGTACCGCGTTCTCCTGACGCGTGCGCGCCAGGGTATGGTCATATGGATTCCCCAAGGCATCCCTGATAAGTATAAGACGCTTGATCCGAGTTCTTTCGATGGCGTGTACGAATACGTGAAGGCGTGCGGGGTTCCAGAAGTGCATGGAGTTTTGTAGGGTGCTACAACTGGCCTCTTCTGATGACTCTGCCGGGTACAGGCCCCACCTCATCCGGCAATTGCATCTTTTCTTATTTGTGTGTACAGCCGGAAAGCACAAGAGCGGGTGCAGAGAGGCAACTCGTGTTGAGCGAATACTATTACTCATCGCCCAACTGGGGCGCCACGCAGTGATGCTCTCAGTGGGCACATGGGTCCTATCTGGATGACAAGGCGCGGCAGGAGACTCCGGCTCGTCGTCGCGAATGGGAAAAGCAAACTCCCGCACATCAGAAGTTCACCAAAACAGACTTGGCGAAGTTCGAACATGCTTGGATGGGCCTGCCGCACTTGGTCTGCTTCGGCGCCGAGAAGAATTTTGTGCGTTTTGCCGAACGCATGGAGGAGGATGGCAAGCCGGAGGTGAACCGCGATTACTTCTGGCACACCGTGGCCAAGGCAATTCTATGGCGCTCCGCAGAGAAACTCTTTGACACCTTGGACCTGAAGGGCTACCGAGCCAACAGCGTGGCCTACGGTCTGGCATGGCTGGTAGAGGAATCCGGGCGACGCATTGACTTGAACCGCATCTGGACCGAGCAACGGCTCTCACCGGCCTTGTGCGAGGCGTTGAAGACTGCGTGCAAGGCGGCTTGGGGACGCCTCAATCAACAACAGGGCAACGTGGGAGAGGCGTCAAAGAAGGTGGAATGCTGGGAAGCGTTTCGCCGGAAGAAGATCGCCTTGCCAGAAGCGTGGCGAAAAGAGCTTGCGGAGCGTCCTTTTGCCGTTCCGCGAACCGAGGAGGAGACATTGTCCGCAGCATGGGAGAGGTTGAGGCACAAGTTCCTTGCCGACACCCGCATGATCGAAGACTTGGAGGCGCTTACCGGCAAGCAGTGGGTCCGTTCTCGGCAATGTGACACCGTTTCGTCCTATGCGGTCCTGACGTGGGAACAACTACGCCGGCGACGGGGGCTGGGCATGAAGAAGATCCGCAACTTGATCGAGATGTTCGCCATAGCGGAGGGTGCGTGACTGTATGCCGGATGTTTTCACCAAGGCCAAGCGGTCACAAGTGATGTCACTCATCCGATCCGCTGGCAATCGGGCGACCGAGCTCGCGATGATCCGCGTCTTTCGGGCGCACGGGATCACGGGCTGGCGGCGCGGTCGGGCCGTAAAGATCAACACGCGAAAAGGACCTCTGAAGGTACGACCGGACTTTGTCTTCCCCGCGAGAAAAGTGGCCGTATTCGTGGACGGAGAATTCTGGCATGGGTACCCGACGCGATGCCAGATCCCGCAAGCGAGGCGGGCGTGGTGGGCCGCCAAGATCGAGAGCAACAGACGCCGTGACCGACGCCAGAATCGCGCTTTGCGCGCCGCCGGCTGGACCGTGGTACGTGTGTGGCAGCACGAGTTGAAGACGCCCGCGGTCCTGCGGAAACTCAAACGGAGCGGCCTACTGTAGGGATTCCGCTACGGAATCCAAGGTATCCGATTACTCCCTCGCGTCTCCGCGCGGGGCGCTTCGTGGGCTCTGCCCTGAAGATGAGCTTTCGCGGCTGAAGAGGCGTCGTTCGGAATCTGCGTTCCTCGGCGTTCATCTGCGGTTGAAAGGCAGTTGACAGTTCTCGGTTCCCAGTTGACAGTTCCCGGTTCCCAGTTGACAGTTCGCAGTTCCCAGTTGCGGCCTGCGGCCTGACGTCCTCAGCCGGGGGCGGCTGAGCTACATGTCTCTTCCAATCTGCGCCAATCGCGAGATTGCCGCGCTTCGCTCGCAATGACATGATCTGCGGCTGGAAAGCAGTAATCGGTAGCCGGTTGTCCGTTGTCGGTTCGGAATGTCGCCGAAGACCTGTTTTTGACCAAGGGCGAGACGCCCTCGCTACGGCGGCTGTCCTACCCGTTTTGTTCGCGTGGTTCGCGTATTTCGCGGTTGCAGAGGCGTCGTTCGTGGTTCGTGAAGCGGGAAGCGAAAGCGGGCCGTACGGCGTTCGGGACTGTTTTCTCTGTACTACAATCTTGCAGAACGTTGTCTTTCGTGCTCGATTTTGACTGGAGCGTTCATAACGTCTTGATCCATAGTGCGTTACAGCACTTTTCTCTGGGACGAACTTTTTGGTTGCGGCCGATGGGCGAAGCCCGAGGCCGCGCTGTGTCCTCGGTGTCCTCTGTGGCTGAAGAGAAGTTCCCTGTTGGCGGTTCTCCGTTCCCAGTTGCGCCCTGACGTCCTCAGCCGGGGGCGGCTGAGCTACATGTCTCCTCCAATCTGCGCGAATCGGCGTAATCTGCGGCTGAAGAAGAGCTGTTGAACCGAAGATGACAGAAAAGAAAATGGCAGAAACGAAAATGAATCCGGAAGAACAGGAGACGTTCTTCGACTCCCCCCATATTCCTTTCTACCATCTTCTTTTCTACCCCTCTTGGTTCCGGCTGAGGGCCGGGCTGGGCGAATCTGTGACACCGCCTCGGTGCCCCTGCTTCGGGAAATCTGCGGCTGTCAGAGGGTTCCCGGTTCTCGGGGATTCGGTGGGGCCAGCCCCACCCTACGGGTTCTGCTCTCTGCGTCTTGGCGTCTCTGCGCGAGAACTGGTTTTGGTTGCGGCCGCCGGCCGGGCTGGGACCTTCGTGCTATTCGTGGTTGAAGAAAGCTTTTGGAATGCTGGAACATTGGAATACTGGAATCGGGGGGACCGGGGTGCCTCCGGCTGCCCATCCTTCATTTATTCCCTTCTCGCCTGGCATTCCCGGCCGAAGCTGGGGACGGCTGGGGCAAGGCGGTGGGCGGAGCCCACCCTACCGGCTTTGCGGCAAAGAGGGTCCGATGGGCCGTCCTCCGTCCTCCGCCCTCTGCCCTCCGCCCTCCGTCCTCCGTCCTCTCTGTGCCCTCGGTGTCCTCTGTGGCTGAAGAGCAGTTCCCAGTTGACAGTTCCCAGTTCCCGGCAAGAAATCGGTGTCGGACAGGCCGTTCTTGTCACGCAAGAGCGCGGGCAGGATGCCCGCGACACGCAAGGGCGAGGGGTCCCCAACGCAAAGTACCGCGTTGGGGAGCCCCGAGACGCCCTCGCCACGCCGGCTGTCGTGGGCCGCAGCCAGTGGGACCGCGTTTTTGGGGGTGCCAGGTCAGACCGCCAATCAGACCGCCAAGGGGACCCCCGCAAGTCAGCCCAAAAATCGCGTTTCTTGCCCGCGCCGGCTCTGCCGGACCCGCCGGGCGCCCGGCAGGAAGGGTCCCCGGGCGCCAAAAACCGCGTTTTTGACCGCGCCAGATCAGACCGCCAATCAGACCGCCAAAGATCCGTGTGTCTGGACCGAAAACCGCGTTTTCAGGGGCGCCAGTGCGGATACCTTCATCAGAGCGCCATGCCATAGGGGTTGGCGGTCTGAATTCTTGGCGCAAAAACAAAGGGTTGCGATTCCCTGCGAGTGCGGAGAATCGCAACCCATACCCCCAAGGGGAGTCGAACCCCTGTCTCCAGGATGAGAACCTGATATCCTAGGCCACTAGACGATGGGGGCCCTGAGCCATACCACGCCGGACGCGACGGAAGCCACGCCCGACGAGTCAGTAGCGGCGGTCGGATTCGAACCGACGACCCTGGGCTTATGAATCCCATGCTCTAACCAACTGAGCTACACCGCCGCAAGCGTAAACACCGGATCAAGGCTTGGCCGAACCCATACGATACCGATCTGCGGATGTTCTGTCAACAGGACAACCTCGCACAAAGTTACAAACCGCGCAATTCCCTGAGCCGCTCCTGCCCGCAGGGCTTGCGAAATCCGGCGGGCAGGGTAGGATGGCCGCCATTATGCCAGCCAACGACCATGATGCGCCCCACGAGGAGCGGAACCCGCCGTCGCTGCCTGCCGGCGATCCCGCCGGATGGGACAAGCCCGAACGCCTGGTATCCCTGGACGCCTATCGCGGCGCGATCATGCTGCTGATGGCCTCCAGCGGCCTGGGACTCGCCCAGGTGGCCAAACAGTTCCCCGACCACGGCCTCTGGCAGTTCCTCGCCCACCAGACCGAGCACGCCCCCTGGGCCGGCATGCGGCTGTGGGATATCATTCAGCCGGCCTTCATGTTCATGGTGGGCGTCGCGCTGCCCTGGTCGCTGGCCAACCGCCGCAATCGCGGCCAGCGCTTCGGCCGGATGCTCGCCCACGCCCTGTGGCGGGCCTTGGTCCTCGTCCTGCTGGCGGTCTTTCTCACCTCCGCCTGGAGCAAGCAGACGGTCTGGAGCTTCTCGAACGTCCTGGCCCAGATCGGCCTGGGCTATCCAGTGGTCTTTCTGCTGGCGTTCACCAGGCCCCGTACGCAGTGGCTCGCTGCCTTTGGCATCCTGTTCGCCTACTGGCTGGCGTTCGTGTTGCACCCGCTGCCGCCCGCCGATTTCGCCTGGGAGGCCGTCGGGGTACCCGCCGATTGGCTGCACTTGACCGGCTTTGCCGCCCACTGGGAGAAGAACGCCAACTTCGCCGCCGGCGTGGACCAGTGGCTGCTGAACCTGTTCCCGCACGAGAAGGCGTTCGTCTTCAACTCCGGCGGCTACCAGACGTTGAACTTCATCCCCGCGATCGCCACGATGACCTTCGGCCTGCTGGCGGGCCAACTCTTGCGAACGACCCTCCCGATCGGCGGCAAGGTGAAGCGCCTCGCCCTCTTCGCCCTGGCGGGCATCCTCGCAGGCCAGATCCTCGCCTGGACGGGCCTGTGCCCCATCGTCAAGCGCATCTGGACGCCTGCCTGGGCGATCTACAGTGCCGGCTGGGCGGCGCTACTGCTGGCCGGCTTCGTGGCGGTCATCGAATGGGCCGGCTGGAAGCGCTGGACCTTTCCGCTCGTGGTCGTCGGCCTCAACCCGATCACGCTCTACTGCATGTGGCAGC
>VGYL01000331.1 GCA_016872975.1 Planctomycetota bacterium | reverse complement strand
ACCGATGAGGCGCCACATCGAAGAGGTTATGGTTGCAGATCAGATTCTCGGGGTTGCCGGCAATGATATGACGGTACTGCTGCGCCATCGGCCAGAAGGCGATCCCTGGACGCACGAGACCCGTCAGGTCGTACCACGGATCGCGCGCCGCACAAGTCGAACGCTTGGGAACGGGTACGTGCCCCGACTTGCTGGAAGCGAAGGTCGCGGTCATGCCGTAGCGAAGATACCGCCAGACCCAGGGCGATTTCGCCTTGAGCTTGTCCATGGGCTCGCCGACCAGCAGCACGACGCGGTCCAAATCTCGCGCATGCACCACCGGACGACTCAGCTTCATCAAGCTGTGAACCTCCGGCGCCAGGTATTTGGCTTCGATGGGATGAATACTCCCATCGCCGGCTTCGATGATTCGGAGCTTGCCGGACTCCACCTCTTTGCGGGGTGCGCCGCCCGCGTGTTGTCGAAAAGTGCGGTCGCTCTCGTATTCTGCCAGCAATCTCGCGGTCACATCCTTGGGCATGAAGAAGGCATCACAGCCGCTGGTGATGCCTCTTCGGATTGTGGTTACCTCACCGAGGGCCACGAACCGGTCAGCGAATCGCCGCATGATTTCGAAGTAGATATCCGGAGCGCGGACGTAGCGGCCCCACTTGCCCGCGTGATAGTTGCCGTTCTCTTTGCCTGGCTTCGTCGGCGCTGCCGATGTCGAGACGTCCTCCTCGTCTTCCGGCTCGCTCCCATTCTCGTACTCCTCCGCCAGTGGCTCCAAGTCCACGTCGCCCAGAATTACGCCGGCGCGGACGCCGTCGTTCCAGAGGTCGCGCTGCGTCTTGAGGATGATGCGCATCTCCTGGTCGTGGTGGTCCGTTTCCACTCCCAAGATCCGGTATCGCAAGGCCTCGACCGCGGCTTGGCGGGCATCCTCGTTCTGGCCGGGTGGAATCCCGATGATCTCGGCCAATCGGCGCGAGAAGCGCACGAACCGGACACGATTCTCCATGCGGGCCGCCTCCGCATCGCAGCGCTGCAGGATGGTCACGCAGGTCTTGACACGTGCATCCTCAAACCACGGCTCGGCCGCGCTCTCCAGGATCGCCAGAATCTTGAAATGTCGAAGCATCCAGCCCTGAAGCTTGAAGCCGTACTCGACATCCAGCCACGACGAGCTTGTCAGGAAGCCAAAGTAGCCGCCGGATCTGAGAAAACGGGTCGCGGCGGGCCAGAAATAGCAGTGGAGATCACTTCGACCGCTCAGCGCCAAATCGGGCCATGCCTGGCCGGCAAGATGACCGAAGCGACTCTTGTCTGCCTTTTCAACCTTCTCCTGTCGGACATAGGGTGGATTGCCGACAACCGCATCCAGTTCCGGCAGCAAGATCGGCGTGTGCGCGGAAGACTCGCCGGGCACCGGAACCACGCAGAACGGCTCTTCGGCCTTGACATCGAAGAAATTGCCCCGCGCGATGCGCGGGTAGTTGGCCTCGTCATCGATCTCTCGAGCGGCCAGGTTCAGGGTCGCCAGGTGAGCGGGATAGAGGGCAATGTCACAGCCGAACAGATCGCTGAGCAGGTCCAGGTGTGGACGCGCGGGGTCGAGGTGACGCTTGCGGTAGTAGGCCCGTACAAGGAAACTGCCGGATCCACAGGCCGGGTCAAGGATCGTGTCCGACGCGCTGCGGACGCAGAAACCGTTGATCAGGTCGACCACGTCATCACCCGTGAAATGCTGGCCGAAGCGGTGACGCTCCTCGGGGCCAATCAGCTTCTGAAAGATCCGGCCCACCACGTCGGAGGGGACCGCGCGGAAATCGACCGACTCGATTCCCCGGAGCATCCCGCGCCAGGCGTCCAGAGCGGTGTCGGCATGAAAGACCAGGCCGGCGGCCCAGTCTTGCGCCTGGGGCATCAGAATCGGCTCGTAGTCGCCGCTGCGTTCCACCGCCCGTTGGAACAGTCGATTGAACGCGGCCAACGCTTCTTCCGGCTTCTTGACGGAAGGACGCAGTTCGAGCCGGGGCAAGTCGCCGAACCGCGCCCGCAGGGCCTTATAGAAGATCAGCCGGTTGGCCCAGACATAGGCCAGGGTCTTGGCCATATTGTCCACGGCCTTGATCCACTCTTCCGCCGGCGTACGAACGAAGGTCCATTCCTGATCCTGCATCCAGCGTTGGACGCGCAGATCGAAGGGCTTGCTCTTGTTCGTCTGTTCCAAGAGGTACGAGGCGGTCAATTGCACCGGCCAATCGAGGTGCCCTTCCAGCGAGTGGATGAAGACGTCGTCCGGGGGCAGCCATTGCCGCCGACGCCCGGAAAGGGTGTCGGCCAGGTCGTGCAACAAGTCAGGCAGGAAATGGGTCTGGATGAAAGCGAGGTTCTCTGGGCGGGCAACCTCCGCCGCATTCGCCAGATATCGTGTCAGTCGCCAGACGCGGACCCGGCGGTCAATCAAAGGGCGATCCCAGAGCTTGCGGTCAAAGAGTGCGAATTCATTGACGTTCCACGTGAAGAAAAACTGCACATTCGCGTTGTCCGCCTTCAGGAAGGCGTCCTGCATCAGTTCTTCGGCAAAGGCCGAACGGCCTTCGTAGGTTCCCGGCAGTTTCACTTCCCCGCACAGGATCACATTGCCGGCCGTATCGAAGAAACGCAGGTCCTGGCGTTTGCGGCGACCGGCCCCTGTGCCAAAACCTTCGAGACGGGCGCCGTGGATGGGGTGATAGGCACTTGGATTCTGGCTCACCAGAACACCGATGGCGGTCGCCATCTGTCCACAGAAGTCAACTTCATGGATTGCGGGTTTGCCTGACGCCACCGTTGTGCCTTTCCCTGACACGTGCCAACCAGGTTCCTGGGTCGAACAAAGACCCCATGATAGTGCCGGCATGCCTGTCAGGCAAGGGCCAGACGAAATGGCCGCCGGCCGCGGGCCGGAGATCACGGAAGCCCCGGATGTGGGCAAAGGCCAAGGGCGGGACGCCCTCGCCACGGAACGGACGATTCCAACGATTGGGAACCTGAGGAAATCAGAATTCATAAATTTAGAAATCATAAATCGAAAATGGAGCCGGTCATGTCGGAACAGTATCTGCATCGCGGCGATGCGCCGTTTGGCGCGGGGGTGTGGGAGGCGATTGACAACGCGGTGGTCGGGGCGGCCCGGAGCCAACTGGCCGGCCGGCGGCTCCTGCCGGCGCTCGGGCCCCAGGGCCTGGGGGCCAAGGCCCTGCCCTTCGGCGATGCCCCTGTAGCCCAGCCGCCCTCGGCTGGGAGCCCGACCACCCCCGGGGGCGGGGGTGCTACAGACGGCGTGACCGTCAGCACCAGTTGCATGATTCCCGTGGCAATGATCCACAGCGAGTTTGCGCTGTCGGTGCGCGACATTGCCGCCTACGAGCAGGCGGGCGTTCCACTCGATCTCAACGCGGCGGTCAAAGCCGCGCTGGCCCTGGCCCGCCAGGAGGACCAGATTGTCTTCAATGGCCTGCCCTCCATCGGCGTCGTCGGTCTGCTCGATACCCCCCGGGTCCGCTCCGTCAAGCTGCGGCCGTGGACCAACGTGGGCGACGCCGTACAGGACATTATCAGCGCCGTCGGCGAATTGGACGCGGCGGGCTTCCTCGGCCCCTATGCCCTGGCGCTGACGCCGCCGTCCTTCAATCACCTGTTCCGACTGTATCCCCAGAGTGACACGACGGAGCTGGAACACGTCCGCCAGGTCGTGACCGGCGGTATTATCAAGGCCCCCGCCCTGCCCGGCGGCGGGGTGCTCCTCGACACCAGCGGCCCCTTCGCTCACATCGTCCTCGGCCAGGACATGATGACCAGCTTCATCGGCCCGGCCCCCGCTCAATACGAGTTCGCCATCCTGGAGAGCCTGGCTCTGTGGGTCCAAGTCCCCGAGGCCATCTGCGTCCTGAAGTAGCATGGGCGTCCCGCCTCACGGTTCTACACATCTCAGCAAGACAACGGGTGGCATCGCCAAGGGCTTGCCCGTGCCGATGGTCTACACCCACGACGGTGCCTCGACCGCAGGCGAGAAAGCCATCGTCAAGGCCTTAGGCCTTGGCGATGCCACCCCGTCGGTTCTGCCATGCCGAGATGTGTAGAACAATGAGGCGTCCCGCCCATGAGTAGCACGGGCATCCTGCCGATGATTCACGACGGGTGGCATCCTCAAAACCGGAAGGCTTTGGGGATGGCCTACCCCGGTTTGTAGTGTGCCCCGCCCTATTTCGCCCTGAACCGCCGGATGATCTCCTCACTGTGCCTGAGCGAAATAGGGCGGGGCATAAAGATAGCGTCTGACGACGCCACTACGAACCAGGCCAGAGGCCATGCGACTGTCACCGCTTGCCACTTTCCCTCACATGCCCTTCATTCCAGTTGCTTGATGTAGAGATTGGCGAATTCGACGGGGTCGCCGTGGTGCTGCAGGGCGAGCGGGCCTTTGGCGGGCAGGCCGGGCAAGTGGGCGTCGCGAATCACCGTTTGACCGTTGACCTTCACCGTCACACGCTCGCCGCGGGCGGTGATCTCGAAGCGGTTCCAGCGCCCGGGCGGGTTGTCCGCATTGAGAATCGGTGTGGCCCCCCGGCGGACTTCGGGCGGCATGGTGATGTCGGTCCGGTAGCCCCAGAGCTCGCCCGAGCCGACCGGCCAGTCCCAAATGTTGACCTGGCCCTTCGACTGGCCACGGAGATAGATCCCGCTGTCGCCGGCGGCCATGATAGCCACCGCCAGCGGGGTACCGTCGGGACCGGCCGCCGGGCTGCCGTCGGGCAGTACGACCGGCACGAATTCCAGCTTCGGCTTGGCCGGCAGGCGCCAGTCGGCAATCAAGGTAGAATCACCGAACGACCGCTCGGTCCAGAGGTGCTTGTCCTCGCCGGCGGCCTCGCTCTTGCCGTCGTAGCTCAAGATCCAGTCCTTGGCCTGCCAGTGCCCCTCATTGCCCGGCACCTGCTTCCAGCCGCGCAGGTCGAGGCCGTTGTAGAGCGAGCGAAAGCCCTGGTCCTCCTGTGCCACGACCTCGGGCGGCGGGTTGGAGCCGGGCAATTCGCGGATGCGGATATTGCGGAAGTGGATCAGGCCGCCTTCCGATTCGAGGCAGATGTAGCCTTTGCGCGGATTGGCGTGATAGCCGCGTGTGACTTCCTTGCCGTTGACCGCCAGAGACACCATCCCATCGCGGCATTCGACGCGGTAGTGATTCCACTGTCCCAGCGGATTCATGCGGTTCTCGCTGGGCAGGGCACGGGTCCAGCCCTTGGGGTGCGGCGTGGCCGGCGTCATCGTCGCGCCCTGGATCGCGAAGACGTCGCCGGCGTTGCCGTCCAGGATCTGGATCTCGATGGCGCGCGTGAACGGCTGGCCCGTCACCGGCAGCGGGTCGGAGTGCACAAAGAGTCCCGCGTTGCCCTTCTCGCGCAGATGCCGCCACTCCAGTTCCAGGATATAATTCTCATAGTGCCGCTCGGTGCGCAGGACGCCGGTGGGAACACCCGAGCAGACGATCATGCCATCGCGGACCGTCCACGTCTCGGGGGCGCAATTGACGTTGACCCAGCCGTCGAGATTCCGGCCATTGAAGAGCGGCACGAACGCCTCCTGCCGGGCCCGCTCGGCCACGAGATCGCCAAACGGCGCGAGCAGCTCGTACTTGTTCTGCCAGGTCGTGTACATGATGCCGACTGCTTGCGGCGTCTTGTCGAGCACGTCGAGCCAGTCGCGCGGGTTGTCCAGCGTGGCACCGTCGTAGTAGGCCCCCGCCAGCGTTCGGAAGCCCTGCGCGGAGAAGAAGCCGAGGCTCTCCTTGCGCTTCTGGTGGTACCAGCACACGATGGTCAGGGCCTTCGGCACGTAGTTCCATGAGCCGGTGAAATCACCCTTCACGAGATAGTAATTGCTTCGGGCATTGTGGTTGGGGTCGAGCATGTCCGACCAGATGAGGACCTCCGTCTTCGGATTCGCCTGCCGAAGGATCTTGACCTGCCGGGTAATGCAATCGCCCAGAATCTGGGCCATGCTGAGGTTTCGCTGGCGGCAAGCTTCACAGGCCCCGCCGGCGCGGATCTCGTCCATGCTCAGCAGGTACTTGGAGGGGGCCAGGTGCCTGTACATCAACTCGGCCTGTTTCTCCCAGATCTGGTAAACCTCGGGCTCGGACATGCAGGCGGTGACTTGGCCGCGATTGATGCTCATCCCGTGATAATAGCTGACGCGGAGCCGCTCGCCTTCCTTGATGCGGCTGCCGGCCAACAGCTTGAGCTTCGGCGGCTCGTGATCGAACCGATAGTTGAGTCTCTCGTCCTGGATCGGGGCGAAGTCCTTGCCTTCCTCGTAGGCGGCGCCGGTGGCTCCGCTGCGCACTGTCACCGGGGTCCCCGGCCGGCGCAAGACGTTGAGCAGCGCCACTTCCTCGATCTCCAAATCATCGATCCAGAACCGCCCGGCTTTGGCGCCCCAGGCGCCGACGTAGATCTGGACTTTGCCGTAATCAAGACTGTTGAAGCCCATCACCACCTGCCGCCAGTCACTCGTGGACGCGACCGCGGGATCGTACGGGGCAAGATTGCGGCCGTTCTGCGTCAGAACCTGGATGCGAAACGCGCCGCTGGGCTCCAAGCCCTCCGTCTTCACCCAGCAGCTCAGCCTGTAGCACCGCTGCGGCTGAACTTCCACCTCCTGCATGAGCCGGGCGTGGCCATGCTCGAAGCGTCCGAAGCCCTCAAACCGCAGAGAGGTCTTGCCGCCATGAAAAACCGCTGTATCGACGAACGAGACTTCGCCGGGCTTGTCGTGGAACCGGTATCCTCTGAGTTGATTGCCCTCGTACTCCTCGAATCCACCGTTGGCGATCCGGGCCGGCCGGTCCGGATTCAGAGTGGCCTCGCCCTTGTTCACCAGGAACGGTGCGTCCTTGACCGGAATCCCGGCCGCCAGGTTGCGATTGTACCCCAGCACGGACCCGCCGTAACCGACGCTGAAGATGTTCGGAATGATCTCCACGCCGTGCTTGTCGCAAGTCTCCCCTTTGATTGCATACCGGAACCAAACGAATCGCGCGAAGGTGCGGTTTTTCATGGAGAAAGGCCACGAAAGCGCGTTCGAACAAGTGAATCGTAGATGTCACCGGAAGTGAAGTCCAGCAACGCTC
>VGYL01000330.1 GCA_016872975.1 Planctomycetota bacterium | reverse complement strand
CAACACCACGTTTATCGGGCTTGCCGTGAAAGAGTTGGTGCGGGCGCGCTTCCGCCTGCTGCGCGGGTACCTGCGGCACGTGGGCGGCAACGTCGTCAAGGGGCCGTGAGGCAGGGAAGCTCCAGCATCTCACCACCGGACAGGGCCGGCCGATCGCGCCGCGATTTTCGCCTGAATCGGGCGGAATCCTCGAAAGCGGATGTCAACTCCTGCCGACTTGTAGGACGAGGCGGCGCCGTAGGCCGGTCTGCTGTTATGGGGCCCGGTGTCCGTTTGGTGAAGGCCGGAGGTGCCGGGCGGCTGGGGCGTCTGTGTGCCACTGGTGCTTGTCGTTTCGGGAGAAATGAGAGGCCGGCAGGATTTTGGAATTGACAAATCGACGATGATAGTGTTTAATATACGTTTACAGTATCGCGATGCACGTACACGATGCGTGCAATGGCCGGTTGGGCGAATCGCGAATACCGGGGGTGGTGTTGCGATCTGCCGTAGAGGTGCCGGTCCTGTGAGAGAGCCGAGAGTTATCATGGACGGCCGTTGCAGCAATGGAGGGGGGTCCGCGTGAGACCTGTTCAGGAGATGACATCCCAGAGGCGGCGGTACGGACTTGATGTCCGCGTGGTCGTGCTGGTCGGCGGGCGCGACTTCGGACGTTGTCCGTTGGCCGCGCAGACGCCCACGGCGCTTTGGCCGTTGGCCGAGAAGCCGGTGCTGGCACACCTCTTGGATCACCTGGCAGAGGCAGGATTCGGACAGGCGGCGGTTTGTTGTGCGTATGATGACGCGGCCGCCGTGAAGAGGGCCGTCCGCAATGCCCCGCTGGACGTCACCCTGGTGGTGGAGGAGTTGCCGGCGGGAACGGCGGGCTGCCTGCGGGATGGCGTGGCCGCGGATCCGGGCGATCTCATTCTCGCGCTTTCGGGCAGCATGCTGGCTCCCCCTGCGCTGGAAGACCTGATCGAGGCTCATCGAGCCGGCGGGGCGGAATTGACCATCGTGTTCAATCCGGGCCGAGACGGGGAACGGTCGCCGGGCGGCCCGGCGGAAATCTACCTGTGCCGGCCGGAGGTGCTGTCGCACGTTCCTCCCGGCGGGTATTGTGACATCAAGGAGGGATTGATCCCCGCCCTCCTGCGCGCCGGCGGCGCGGTGCGCCCGGTCGTGTTGGGCCGGGAGGCGGGGAACTTCCACAATCGCCGCGGTTATCTTGAGGCCTTGAGAGTTCTCTTTCCCCAGGAGCCGGGCCGAGACCTGGACGCCGGGGCCTGGGCGCCGACGGGGAGTGCTTTCGCGCGTCAGGGAGCCGATGTCCTGGTGCATCCTACGGCGCGCCTCCACGGACCAGTGTTGATTGGAGATCGTGCGCGGCTGGCGGAAGAGGTCGTGGTGGTCGGCCCCGCGATGATCGGGCCGGATGTGAGCGTGGACGCCCAAAGTGTCATTGCACGAAGTGCCGTGTGGGCGCACGCCCATGTGGGCGCCCGGTGTGAAATCCGCGAATCCATCCTGGATTGCCACACGCAACTGCCTGCGGGAACCGAGATCGTGGATCGGACGATATCACCCCGCCTGTCCGGCCGCCGGAGCGATCGTCTGCTCCGGTCCGGGCTGCCCGACGACGGGTGCCGGGCGGAAGCGGCGCGGTCCTTCTTCGGCCGCCTGGCGGCCGGGCTGCCGGAAGGGGTGCCCCGTTCGGGACGCGCGCTGGCCTATGCGAGCGGTGGTCTCATCGTTCTGGCGGCGTTCCTCTGGTCGTTCTGGCCTACCTTCGCCGATCTTTGGGACGTCTGGCATAGAAGCGATGAGTACTCGTCGGGCCTGCTCGTTCCCTTCCTGGCGGGGTACGTCCTGTGGCTGCGGCGCCGGGAGCTGCAGCCCACCGCGATTCGACCGGCATTGTGGTTCGGTCTCGGCGCCTTTCTGGTCGCCCAGGCGGTACGGGGCGCGGGAACAGGCTTCTACTACTCTTCCGCGGAACGCGTGTCTATCGTCCTGACTCTGGCGGCCCTGGTGCTGCTGGTGTTGGGCTGGCGCTATCTGGTGAAAGTGGCCTCGATCCTGTTGTTTCTGTGCTTGATGCTTCCGTGGCCGCATCGGATTCAGAGCGCCGTCACTCTGCCCCTCCAGCGGTGGTCCACCACCGCGGCGGTCTTCTGCCTGGAGCTGGCGGGGTATGACATCCGGCAGGACGGCAATGTGATCCATATCGGCCACGCCAGTGTGGCCGTGGCGGAGGCCTGCAACGGCCTGCGGATGATCACGGCCTTTTTTGTCATCAGCGGTCTGGTGGCGCTCCTGGTGAAGCGCGCCTGGTGGGAGAAACTGATTCTGCTGGGGTCGAGTCTGCCGATCGCATTTCTCTGCAACACGTTGCGTCTCGCGGTGACGGCGGTAGCCTTCACCTTGATCGAAGGAGAGGAATGGGAGCAGAGGTTTCATGACTGGGGCGGGTATATGATGATGCCCGTGGCGCTGGCTCTCGTGGTGGGGGAGCTTTGGCTCCTGGCACGGCTGACCACGCCGCCCCTGGAAGTGGAGCCGGTGATCATCTCGCGGCGATCGACGCAGCAGGTAGCGGACCCCTAATCTTGGGAGACAGGCTTATGAACAATCTGGAGAAGTATCTGGATCAGGTGATCGAGCAGAGACCCGTCGGCTACGATCCCCCGGTCGACGTCCAGGCTCCGCCGCCCCCGCCCCCCGCGCTGGAGGCGCCCACCGTGAACGTGTTGGCGGTCGTGCGGAGACGCTGGTATATCGCTCTGGCCGCGGCGCTGGTCCTGTGTGCTCTGGCTCTGCCGGCGATCTGGTTGCTCGTGGAGCCGCAGCACACGATACAAGGAGCCGTCCGGGTCGCGCCGGTCGTGCAGGGCGTGTTGTCCGACACGGCAACTCCGGGAGATCTCATCGGGGCGTACGGCGGGTTTGTCAATACGCAGGCGATCCTGCTCATGAGCAACAGCACCATGCTGCAGTTGATTGCGGACGATCTGGCGGACCGGAATCTGGAGTTCTTCAGCGGCAAGCCGCAAACACGGGTCGAGATGCTCCTGGCGCGGGTCGTGCCTCTGGGCCGCAAGATCGGACCGGAGCGAATCCTGCGCGACGCCATCAGCAAGAAGCGGATTACCGCGACCTCCGTACAGGGCACCGAGCTCATCACCGTGGCCATGCGCAGCACCAACGTCGAGGACGCCAAAACGATCGTGAACTCGTTCGTACGCAACTACGTGGCCCAGTACGGCAGCGACACCAACCAGAAGGAGAACGCCAGTCTCATCTTCCTGGACCGCCAGCGCGAGGAGCTTTTCCAGAAAATCACGAATCAGCGTCAGCATATCCGCACGCTGGCCGAGGAGTACGGCACCACCGTGCTGGACACCCGCCAGGAGATGGAGATGGCACGCCAAACCGCGTTGTTGGGGGAGTTGACGCGCCTGGAGTCCCGGCGGATCAGTACCGAAGCGACCATCAGCCTGCTCGAGAAGACCGACAAAGTGGATCTGTTGCCGGAGCAGGCGGTCAGTCTTCGTCGTGCGTCGGTGAATTCGGATCCCATGGTCGCCGAGCTGTCCAAGAGCATGGTGGCGATCGAGCGGGACCTCATCGTTGCCCAGCAGACCCTCAACGAGGGACATCCGACCCTGGCGCGGCTGCAGGCGACCCTGGAGACGTTCAAGAAACGCTCGGATGACAAGCGCTTGGAGTTGGAGCGGGAATACGACAGCCGGCTGGAGGCGCAGTTGAAGGAAACGGCGCAACAGCGGTTGGTGGCGGCCCAGATGGAACTGGCCCAGATTCAGGCCCATTACGAGGCGCTCCGCGGCGTGGTCGATCAACAGGACAGCAATACGCGGCAGGTGGGACGCACGCATCTGGATATTCAGGATCGTCAGTTCAGGCTGCAGGTGGATCTGGAGCTGCACGAGACTCTGTCGCGTCGCATCAAGACGCTCGAGATGGAGCAGCAGCGGCCGGCCCGCATCGAGACCGCCTATTGGGCGGACGTGACGGACACGAACGACCGGCGCCCCCAACTCGCGATCATGGCCCTGCTCGGTGCGCTGGGGTGCGGGTTCGGCCTGGCCTTGCTGCGGGACCGCCTGGACAAGACGCTGCAGACGCCCGAGGACCTGGTGCGGCATCTGGATCTCCCGGTGCTTGGAACGACCACGAGCTCGCATGCCATCAAGCCGGCCCTGTTTGCCGAACAGATTGCCGGCGACTATCAGACGATCCGCGCCAACCTGGGGCTGCAGAACGAAGGGGGGATGCCCCGCCGGCTCGTGGTCAGCAGTGCCGGCACCCGGGAGGGCAAGACGACGTTTGCCGTCAACCTGGCCACCAGCCTGGCCAAGTCGGGCAAGAAAGTGCTGCTGGTCGATGGCGATCTGCGCAAGCCGGACGTGGGCCAGATGCTCAAGATCCCCAAGGACGCGGGCTATCTCCAGGATGTCCTGCTGGGCGGGGACCCGAGCAGCATCGCGTACGTGTTGCCGTCGAGCGGACTCCACGTCCTGGCCGCCAATCCGCGTCACATGGCCGATCCCTATGAGTTGCTGACGTCCTCGATGGCCGCCGAACAGATCGAGAGGTTGTCCCGCGAATACGACCACATCATTATCGACAGTCCTCCCGCGCTGGCGTTTCCGGACGCCCTGGTTTGGGCCCGGCTGGCGGACGCCGTGGTTCTGGTCGGCTTCGCCGGCCATACGACGGCCCCCGACCTCAAAGAGGCCCGGGAACGGTTCGTCCGCGGGCGGGCCCGCGTTCTGGGCGCCGTCCTCAGCAATGTCCCCCTGGAACAGAGTCTCTACCGCTATGCCTATACCTATCGCGTGCGGGGTGTATCGGGACGCAAGGGCGACAGGGCCCGGAAGCTGTTGCTGGCCAGTGAGAAACCGGAGGACGCGGGCGGCATCGGGTAGCCGCCGATCCGCGGTTGCCCCCGCGGCGCCGCCGCGCGTCGGGGGAGCGTGCGAACCTGCTGTTGAGTAGTGATGCAAAGCAGTTATGCAGTGGATTGTGGTTCGACAGACACAGGACAGCGGCGCCGACGGCACGACGGGTCTTCTGCGGTATGCCCTGTCCACGGCCCCCCTCCAAGGCGTGCTCTTGGACGGCCTGGACTATTGGGGAGGCTGCTATAGGAACCGGGCGTTGGCGGAGCGGACGGGATGGACGCTCCCGCAGGCGTCGCTGTGGGTCCTGCCGCGAAGCTGGCAGGCGGGTTTGGTGGCCGTGCCGGCACAGACGGTGTTCTATGAGGACACCCGGTGCCTTGAGGCCCGGGACCGGGAGAATCCGTGTGCGTCTCCGTGGGTCGTCATCACCAACGGACGCTTTGCCGCGCACGCCAACCCGTCTCTGGTGCAACAGCTTCTGGATGTCACCAAGGCCGACGGTGTGGCCGTGACGGCGGCCTCGGATTGGCTGGCTTGTCGGGAAAGATTGCGAATGACCCGCGACCGCAGATTGGTCGGCTACCGGCGGTTGTATGCGGACTCGATGTCCCCCATGCCGATCCCGGTCGACTGGCCCCACTACCTCTTCGTGCGTCGGGAGGCGTTCGACACGGTCTTGCAGAGCGGCTTGCTCTCGAGTTTCTCCGCCTGGACGGAAAAAGCCCGGGCCCTGGGGCTGGAATTGCAGGCCATGGCGGTGGCCGGCTCGGCCTGTGACCTGGAATCTGAGGAGGGTCTTCTGGCCGTGACCCGGGTGGCTCTGGACCGCGCGTCAGGCCCGGGCCGATCGTGGGCACGGATCGAGGAGCGGACCCCTCTGGCCGAAGCCGACGGGATTTCCCCTCGGGCGCGTTTGATCGGCCCGGTGGTTTGTGGCCGGCAGGTGGGTATCGAAGCGGGCGCGCTCGTGGTGGGACCGACGGTCCTGTGCGAGGGCAGCCGGATCGGGTCCGATGCCTTCGTCGATTCCGCCGTCGTGGGGGCGGGTGCGTCGGTGGCGCCCAACCAATCGCTCGTGGGCCGCGTCGTCAGGGAGACGGCACGACCCCCGGCCGCGGAGCTTTCCGCGCTTTCGCCGAACGGAACGGCACCGAGCCGCCTCGGCTCTCACCCGGCGGGGGTCTTTCGGACCTGGCCCAGATTCTCGTATGCGCAGTGTTTCAAGCGGATCGCCGATGTGGTGGCCGCGGTCATCGTGTTGGTCCTTTTTGCGCCGATCCTTCCCGTTATTGCCCTGGCGGTCAAGCTCAGCTCGTCCGGGCCCGTGTTCTTTCAGGACAAGCGTCAGGGTCTTCGGGGCCGGCCCTTCCGGTGCATGAAGTTCCGGACCATGAGGCAGGGGGCGGACAAGATCCAGGACAAGCTGCGGTTTGTTTGCGAGGTGGACGGCCCCCAATTCAAGATGGCCGACGATCCGCGCATCACCACGGTCGGTCGGTTCCTGCGGGAGACCTATCTGGATGAGATTCCGCAGTTCTTCAACGTGTTGTGCGGGCAAATGAGCGTCGTGGGGCCCCGGCCTTCGCCGGAATCGGAAAACACGCTGTGCCCTTCCTGGCGGGACGCGCGGCTGTCCGTGCGGCCGGGGATCACCGGACTGTGGCAGATTTACCGGACCCGTGAGCCGCAGAAAGACTTCCAGGAATGGATTCACTATGACACCCGGTACGTCCGGGACTTCTCTTTCGGTTTGGACTTGTGGATCTGCTGGCGGACCTTCCGGAAGATGGTGGCGAACTTCGTCAGGCAGTTCTAGAGAGGACAGGGTTTCATGGCAACGCGATATTTCAATTGGAAATTGGCGACGGTTCTGGCGGTGGCAATCGGCGTTTTCAGCGTGGCGGCCTACGCCCTGCATCAGTGGCAGACGCGCACCCGCGCCGTGCAGGCGCTGCCGCTGGGCCTGGAGGCCCTCGAGCGGCAGGACTACGACGAGGCGGCGAACCAGCTCGGCAGGTACATTGCCGTCAACATGGACGACATCGACGTCCTGCTCAAGTACGCCGACGCACAGCTCAAGCGGCGCCCTCAGACGTCGAGCAACGTACAACAGGCGGTGGCGGTATATCGCTCGGTTCTCCGCCTGGAGAGCAATCATCTCGAGGCGGCCCGCCGTCTCATCGAGGTGTACCTGTGGCCGGCCATGAACGCCCCGGGGGAGGCCGAATTGATCGCCCGGCGGTATCTGGAGACCAATGA
>VGYL01000329.1 GCA_016872975.1 Planctomycetota bacterium | reverse complement strand
TTGCCCTTGTCCTCTCGTCGCCGGCAAGATGCCGGCGACACAAGGGCGGGACGGGTTCCCCAACGCGATTAACCGCGTTGGGGAGCCCCACGCCCTCGCCACGCAAGGCCGGGACGGACTCGCCACATCGCACTCAAATCCGCACCTTCAGATTGTATGCCAGCCATTCGAGGCAGACAAGCACCAGCGCCGCCAAAACCAGCAGCGGCCAGAGCGGCACGTTGGCCCGCTGGACCATCTCGTCCTGCGCCTGGACGGCTACACTCGAGAACTTGATCTCCTGCTGCGGCGCGATCCGGCTTTCCTCGGCGTCCAGCAGGTTGACCGCATAGAAACACCGCGGCTGGCCGGGCGCCTCCAGCGTATAGACGCCAACACGATGTGTCCCCGGGAAGCGGACCGTGCCGCCCGGATCGGGCTTCAATTCCACCTTCGTGGCATCCGGACGCGTCAGCGTCAGGACCGTCTCGGCGGGCACGTTCTCGAGGGTGATCGGCTCGCCCACCGCCAGCTCATGACGCCCCGTGCTGCCGATCTGGGCCCCCAGGAAGCTCAAGGCGTTGTAGCAGAACAGGATGAACCCCGGCTCGAACGGCCAGTTGCTTTGGAGGACATCGAAGCCCACCAGCAGGCACGCCGTGCCCTGCCGCCGCACGAAGGCCAGGGCCGGCGATTCATTGAACTCCGCCAGCACCTCCGCGTCGCGCGGCAGGTCCAGCCGCCGGCACTTGAGAGCGAAGAGGTTGGCCAGATTCACGTATTGCAGCACCGGATGCTGAGAGCGCCAATCGACGATCACCTGGTTGTCCAGCTCCCGCGGGCTGTTCACGTCGATCCCGTTCGGCGGCGGCCCGAAGACGAGATAGCGGCCCTGCGGCAGGTGGGCCGGCACATGATGATCCAGCACGACGACATCGTACTGGCGGCGGACGGCGAAGGCCGCCGGGTCCAGGGCGTCGAAGCCGGCCGGCGTGCACGGATCGAGCCCCGCCAGCGGACAGGCCTGCAGCGCCGACTCCAGCACGGGATTGCCCTTGGTAACCAGCAGGACGGAGAGCCGCTTGGGGGGCGGCAGGATGCTCCAGGCCGCATCGTCGCCGGGCAACGCATCCGCCGCCAACTGCCGGACTTCGAGCACCCCCGCGTCGCCGTGCGTCAGAGAGAAATTGACGGCCGTCAGCCCAGGTTTGAACGCGGAGGACGGCGGGGTCAACTCTTGACTCTTGACACCTTTGTCAAGAGTCAAGAGTTGACCCCCTGGGCTCTGGGACTGGCCTGCGGGAATGGTGACGGACCGGACCGCGCGGACGTTGCCGTCCAGAGCAAGCTGGACGTCCTGCGTCACCGGCTCGGCGCCGTAGTTCGCCAGAGACGCAAAGACCTCCACCAACTCCGGCTGCTCGTACGAGCGGCGGGCGTTCATGGCCGTGATGCCGACGTTGTCCTGCGTTTCCCCGAGACAATGGAAGACGAGCTCGTCGGAGGCCACCACCACCGTGTCCAGATCCTGAATGCGGCCGTCGCTGAACAGGACCAACCGGGCCGCCTCCTCGGCGCTGCGAATATTGCCCTCCACGCCGGGCGACTGGGCAAAGGCGCGGGCGACCGTCACGGCCTCGCCGAGGCGGGACGGACCGTCACTCGGCTCGATGGCGTCGAGGGCCGCCAGGAGCTGGCGCTTGTCCGACGTGAGATTGCACATCACCTTGGCGTGCTGGTCGAACGCGATCACCATCGCGTGATCGGAGCCGTCGCGCAGAGAAATCACCGAACCGCTGCGCAGGGACTCGATGAAGGTTTTCGCCTGTCTCTTGGCCGCCTCCAGCCGGTTGGGCTTGACGTCCGTGGCGCTCATACTGGCGGAACGGTCGATCAGGAGGACAAACCGTTGCCCCGGCCCCCGTCGCCAGGCCAGGACCGGACCGGCCAGCGCCGCCAGAATCGTGGCCAGCGCCAGCAATTGCAGCAGAAGCAGGAGGTTGCGCCGGAGCCGCTGGAAGGGCGCGTTGACCTGCAAGTCCTGCACGGCCCGCCTCCACAGCAGCGTGCTCGAGACCATCACCTCCTGCCGCTTGAGCTTGAGGAAGTAGAGCAGCAATAGCAGCGGCACCGCGGCCGCCGCCGCATAGAGCCCGACCAAAGGTGAAAGCCATTCCATATCGCGTCTGTCCTACCATGATCCGCTCGAACGCCCAAGAGCCCGCCGGGCGGCAGCATCAGGGCCGGAAGGTCTGGTTTGTAGTGGCGTCGTCAGACGCTATCTTTATGCTCTTACGAGCACACTACAAACGGAAACCGGCCATCCGCAGGTCCGGAGGACCCGAAGCTGCCACCCGATTGCATCACAACCAATCTTGGCCTTCGAGCGGATCGTCATTATTCCATGGGGCCTATCGTCCCATGTCTTGCTGGTCCTCTATCACGTTCTCAACGCAGCAACTGCACGCGCCGCAGGTAATTCAGAACCAGGGACTCGATCGAGTCGGCAGAGTTCGCCCGCACGTAGACAGCGCCCCGCTGCGTGCAGAACTCGCTCAGCTCGTTGCAGTACGCGGCCAGGTTGCGCTTGTAGTACTTGAGGAGAGCGGAACTGACGGTGATCTCCGCCAAGTCCCCATCCTCGATATCGAGCAGCTTCAGATCGCCGCTGAGCTCGGGCGCGATCTCCTGCGGCGACAGGACCTGCAGCGCGTAGAGATCGTACCGCGCGCCGAGGAGCCGCCGCAGGGCGTTCTCATAGCCTTGTTTGAACAGGAAATCGGAAATCACGATCGTCACGCCGGAGCCGATCCGGCCGGCGACGGCGTCGCGGCAGGCCTTCTCGAAATCCGAGAAGCCGTCGCACTCGGTCGTCAGGAGCAACTCGGCCATCTGCGACAGGTAGCCGCGCCCCCGCGCGTTGGGCAACTGGACCCGCACACCGTCGGCGAACAAGCTGACCGTCAGCCGGTTGTTGTTCACCAGGCTGATGTAGCCGAGGGCGGCGGTGAGTCTCCGGGCGAACAGGTCCTTCGACGGCTCGCCCACGCTCATGGACGCACTGGTATCGACCAGAATGTGTACCGTCAGATCCTGTTCCTCCAGGAACAGTTTCAGGAAGAGCTGGTCGAGCCGGCCGTAGATGTTCCAGTCGACGAAGCGGAGGTCGTCACCGGCCACGTAGGCCCGGTGGTCGGCGAATTCGACGCTCTGGCCCCGCCGTTTGGAGCGCCGCTCGCCCTGGAGCTTGCCCTGCAGTATCTTGCGGCTGAGGACGTCGAGCGCGTCCAGCCGGGCCATGAACCGCGGGTCCAGCAGTTCCGTCAGCTTTCGGGTTGTCGGTCTTGTCGCGGCCATGCTATGGACTCGGTGGACGTATAGGACGAATAGGACCTATGAACTTCATGCGCTCAGCTTCTGGGTTTGGGTTCTGGGGACGTTCTGGAGCATGTCGTTCAGGACATCGTCGGGCCGGATGCCTTCGGCCTGGCCCTCGAAATTCAGCAGGAGCCGGTGCCGCAGGGCCGGCAGGGCCGATTGCGCGATGTCGTCGAAGCTCACATGATAGCGCTCATCGAGCAGGGCGCGGACCTTGCCCGCCAGGACCAGGGCCTGCACGCCGCGGGGCGAGGCGCCGAAGCGGACGAAGCGGTTCGTCATCTCCGTCGCGAATTCCCCCTGCGGGTGCGTCGCCAGGACCAGCCGGATCGCGTAGTCCTGCACGTGCTCGGCGATGACGACCCGCCGGACCAGCTTCTGGGCCCAGAGGATCTTCTGCGCGTCGGCCACGCAGTCGGCACAAGGCTCCTGGGCGGTCGTCGTGCGGTCGAGGATCGCCTTGAGCTGCTCGCGGTTGCTGTAGCTGACCAGCACCTTGAAGAAGAAACGGTCCAACTGGGCCTCGGGCAAGGGATACGTCCCCTCCTGCTCGATGGGGTTCTGGGTCGCCAGCACGAGGAACGGCTCGGCCAGCTTGCGGACCTGGCCGCCGCTGGTCACCGAATGCTCCTGCATGGCTTCGAGCATCGCCGACTGGGTCTTGGGCGTGGCCCGATTGATCTCGTCGGCCAGGATGATCTGCCCGAAGATCGGCCCGTGCTGGAACTGGAATTCCCGCCGGCCGGTGGCGTGGTCCTCGACGACGATGTTCGTGCCGGTGATGTCGGCGGGCATCAGGTCGGGCGTGAACTGAATCCGCCGGAACGCCAGCGCCAGCGCCGCCCCGAGCGTCCGCACCAGCAGCGTCTTGCCCAGTCCCGGGACGCCCTCCAGCAGCACGTGCCCGCCGCTGAACAGGCTGATCAGGACCTCGTCCACAATCTCCTCGTGGCCCACGATCACTTTGCCGACCTCGCGGCGCACGGCCTCGAACATCTCCCGGAACTGCCGGCACTGCTGTTCGACCTCTTTCTCGTTCATAGCCATCTTCAAATTCTCCTATTCGTCCCGTGCCCAGCCAACGCGCGTGGCGTGCTGCGATTCCACAACACCGATCTGTTCCGGCCCTGTCATCCCGAGCGCAGCGAAGAGCCCGCCCTGCGCTGCGAAGGAACCTGCTCTTCGTAGGGCGAGCGTCCCCGCTCGCCTGACATGGGCGGGACGCCCATGCTGCGAAGTCGTGCGAGGACGCACGACCTACGAAGAGGGATAGATCTTTCCCTTCCTTCGGCGCGACGTACATGGCCCGCTCTGTTGACAGGTCCTGTCTGATAGGGATTGCGATCCATCAATGGTCCCCTTTGTCTTCATCACGGCCGGTCTTCCGGCGTCTGGCCTGCAAGAGCTGATCGATATGCGTGGTCTCCGCACGCTTCTGCTGGACTTCGGATTCCCTGGTCTCTTCTTTCTTGGGCGCGTGGGGCTGCTGCTTCGGCTCCGCGGTCAGGATGTCGCCCTGGTATTTGTCCGCCCCTTCGTAGTGCCTGGCGACCGGAGCCTGTGCGCTGCGTGCGGCCCACTGCTGCCGCAGCTTCTGGGTGCGGGCCTGCAAGCGGGAGATGGTCTGGTCCTGCTCCCGGCGGACCGCCCGGGCCAGCCAGCGTCGGGCCCTTCGCCCGAACGCCCGTACATCGAGGACCACCCGCCGCACCGCCACGTCCAGCAGGAAGATCGCAAGCCACGCCAGCATCAGCGGCCGCAACAGGGGCAGATGCGTCCGCGGAAACGTCAGACCCGCATGGTCGTAGAGATTCGCGTCGTTCGGATCGGACGACAGCGCGTGCACCCGGCCGCCCGTGATCCGGCTGACCTCCCGCAGCAACGGGGCGTTGTCGGAAAGGTCGCGAAACTCCGGGGCAAACGGCACCGTGACAATCGCATTGGCCAGGCGCGAGGCGGTCGTATCGGCGGCCTCCTGCCCGCGGTCCGAGGGCGAAACGTCTTCGACACGGGAGGCATCCGCGGGGCCGGCCCGGCGATAGTGCAGGTTGACGACATAGCTGCCCGAGGCGGGCGCCCGAAAGCGTCCGCGGTACTGGCCCGGACCGGTCTGCGTCAGTTGCAGCGGCTCGGCCTTCATCTCCGGCGTGAGAACCTGTCCCTGAATCGCGGCCAGTTGCAGGGACCGGCCGTCGGCGTCGAAGGCCTCCACGTTGACCGTGGCCTCCTGGCCCTCCACGTCCGTGGAGATCTCGCACTCGGTGGACTGCACGGGCCGGCCCGCCCAGCGGACCACCTGCTCCCAGAAGCGCACGAAATCGCCCCATTGCAGCCACGGGCCCGCCCAGCGGCTGTCGGCCGAGCTGGTGAAGGCGACGCAGCGGCCGAGTCCGGACTGGCAGGTCGCCAGCAGCGGGTCCGCCTGGTGGGTCGCCAGCACCAGTTGGCTGAGGCCGCCCTTCGGGCCGGTCAGCACGTAGCCGTTGAGAGGGGGCAAAGGCGGCGTCAGGCCCTTGAGAATCTCGCTGAGTCCGAACGTCACCTGGGGCGCGAAGGTCTCCTCGATGATCAGTGCCCGGCGGACGACCTGTGCTTCCTTGATGAAGATCTGCGGCAGGGCCGCGGGATCGGTGACGTCGTAGTAACTGCCGTTCGTGGCCATGGCCATTTGCAGCAGGTTATCCCTGCTCGCGGGCGTGTGGGGATAGATGCAGACGCCCGTGCACGTGATCCGCGCGGCGGCAAGCTGGCCCAGCAGTTGCGGCGTGGGCGGGACCGGGTCGCCGTCGGTGATGACGATCACGTGCTTCTGGGCGGCGTCGGATTTGATGAGGGCATCATAGGCCGCCTGCAGGTGATCGTGCAGGCTCGGCATATCCCCCATCTGCATCCCCTCGATCGCGGCGATGACCTTGTCTTTGTCCCCGACGGGCCCCAACGGAAAGACCCATTGCCCGGAATCAGTCCAGTTGTAGGACAGGATGCCGACCAGATCGAGCCGGCTCAACGTGCCGACGGCCGTCGATGCGACCATCTTGCCCCAGTAGTTGCCCTGGGGCATCTCGCAGGCGTGCATGATCAGGATCAGCGCCCCCTTGGGCAGTTGCTTCTTCTGCGGCGGGTCCAGATCGACCGGCAGGAGCTGCGCCACCGGCGAGCCGATCCAGCCCCCCGCTCCGAAGGCGTTCGGACCGCCTGTCATGATGAGTCCGCCACCGAGGTCGTTGACGTACCGGCACAACATCTCCTGCTGCTGGAACGTCAGGCTGGCACAACTGACATTGGCCAGAACGATGGCGTCGGTGTCCAGGAGCAGGGCCAGGTCCTCCGGCAGATTCGCCGCCGTCAGGTAGCGCGCCGCCATGTCCGTGCTCTGCAGCGCCTGCAACAGCATCTGCGCGGAGGTATTGTCCGCATCGACCACCAGGATTTGGCCGGGACCGGAGACGTAGGTCATGGCGCTGGCGCGGTTGTTCTCGACGATCCGGTCCTGCTTCGGATCGTCCGGCAGGAAGACCGCGTTGAAATTGTGGATGCCGCGCGTCCCGACCGGGATGGACACGGTCCTGACGTTCGTGCCCGCGTTCAGCTCCACCGGGAGCGCCACGTCCGGCGCCTCGGGGACCAGATCGACCGGCGCACCGTTGAGCGTCAGCATCAGCTTGCCACGGATCTCGGCGGTGCTGTTGAGCACGAAGCGCAGCGAGACGGTCTGTCCGCTGCGGGCTCGCGGCGGAGCCACCACCCGCTTGAACAGCACCTCAGAGTCGTAGCGGTACTCCAGCGGCAGCACGTCGATCGGGATGC
>VGYL01000328.1 GCA_016872975.1 Planctomycetota bacterium | reverse complement strand
TTGGGCCTACTTGAGAAAGAAAGAAATCGGGAAGCGGGCCGGGGGCCGTTCGCGGCCGCCCGCGCCGGCGGGGCCGGCGGCGGATTCTTCACGGAAATCCGCTTCCCGATTTCTTTCTTTCGAATTCGGCCCCCAACCGGCCTGGCGCGGCCCCTGGGCCGGGACGGGAAGCGGATTGATCTCTCCGCTGGCGCGGTGTCCGAGAAGAACAATAGGCCCAACTCCCCATTCTGCAAAACTCCAGTTATGAGTCTTACTCGTCCTATCGGTCCGCCTGATCCAGACTTTTGTCGCAGGCATCTTATGGGACCTATACGCGTCGCGGGGCGCGACGGATTGACGCGCTATCCGTCGTTATTCTGGCCCCGATAGTACTCCACGATCATCCGCAGGGTCTGATCGAGACTGGTCTGGGGCTGCCAGCCGATGGCCTGGCGGATTCGCTCAGTATTGGGGACCCGACGCATCATATCTTCGATGGGCCGGCCGTACGCGACGACGTAGGGCACGAACTCCTTGCGGCTCGTGCTGCCCGTGATTGCGATGATCCGGTCCGCGAGGACTTCCATCGTGATCTCTTCCGTCGAGCCGATGTTGAAAACCCGGCCCGCCGCCTGCTCGCAGTGCATCAGGCCGATCACTGCGTCCACCAGATCCTGGACGCAGCAGAAGCACCGGGTCTGTTGGCCGGTCCCATAAATCTGAATCGGCTCATTCCGCAGGGCCCACTGCACGAAGCGAGGCACCACCATGCCATATCGGCCCGTCTGGCGCGGCCCGATCGTATTGAAAAACCGCGCCCCTACCACGCTCAGGCCGTACTGCTGGTGAAAGGCCTGACCCAGGAACTCGTCCACCGCCTTGCTGCATGCGTACGCCCAGCGGGAGAACGCGGTGCCACCCAGCACGAAATCGTCGTCCTCGGCGAAAGGGACCTTCTCGCTCTTGCCGTAGATCTCGCTGCTTGAGGCCAGCAGGATCTTGCGGCCGAACTTGTTGGCCGCTTCCAGGACGACCTGGGTCCCGGCGATGTTCGTCTCGATCGTCCGGACCGGGTCGTCGGCGATCAGTTGCACACCGACCGCCGCCGCCAGGTGGAAGATGACATCGCACTGCGACGCCAGCAACTGCACCAGCGTGGAATCCCGGATGTCGCCCTTGACGAACTGCAGCTTGGGATGGTGGCGAAAGCCCTGGAGATTCTCGAGCCGGCCCGTGCTGAGGTCGTCGATAACGATCGCCTCATCGCCGCTCTGAAGCAGCCGCTCGGCCAGATGCGAGCCGATGAAGCCGGCTCCGCCTGTGATCAATGCCTTCATATTTATTATCTACTATTTCAGATTGACTACTTGCACGGCCGTCCCGATCGTTGGACTGAGCGCGGTCACAAATCGTAAATCATAAATCGTAAATCGTAAATCACAAATGGGCAGACTCCGTCCCCGTCGGCTGCGCGTAAAAAGAGCAGCCTCCTTGCCCCATTACATGCTTCTACCACCTAAGTATCGGAAAACACGGAACATAGCCTTGAGTCCGGAAACCTGTTCCGAGCACCGGTCGGGCGGGGAAAATGGAAAATTTAGGCGAAGTGGAGAGACAGAGCGGCGATCGGGGGCTGCTGCGGGAAGGGCCTGCCGCGGCTCTCGCGGCCCCGATCGCACGGCATCCGGTGCCCCTGAGGCACAAACAATCGGCCGGGGCGGGTCAAGTGCGAGGCTTTCCGGCCCGATAATGGGGTGCAGGCAACTTCTATGCGAAAGGAAATCCTGTGAAATCCGCAATGAGATCGTTGGGTCGGGTTCTGATCGTCATGGTGATCGTCAGCCTGGTGGTGTTCGTATCGCGGGCCGGCGGACCCAGCCAGGCGCTGTCCGCCTCCTTCACGGCCGAGGCGGCGCCCCAGATCAAAATGTATCTGCGGGTGGACGGCATCGGGGGGGAGCTCACGGACGATCTGCACAAGGGCTGCCTGGAGGTCCGGACGTACGAGCATGTGCCCTACATCTGGGGCGATCCGCACATCACCGAGGGGGGCAAGGAAGACGATCTGCGGGCCGGCCGGCTGACGGTAACCAAGCCGGTTGGCAGCGCCACGCCCGCCCTGCTGCTGCAGTACTGCAAGCAGACGCCCATCCGGACGGTCACGCTCGAGCTGTGGCGCGAGGGCGGTCCGGTGCCGCAGAAGGTGATGGTCTACACGCACCATGACTGCGCGATGAACGCGATCCGCAACATGAAGAGCGCGGCGGCGGACGACCCGCCGCTCGAGGAGCTGAATTTCGTCTTCTCCCGGACGGAATGGGTCCATACGGAATACGATGCCAACGGCAAGCCCAAGGGCGAGACGCGAGCCCAATGGGACGGCCGCGCAACCAAATGATGAGCCGCGGCGGCGGCGCGGAATCCCGCATCTTCCGTCCGGAAAACAATCTCCAGAGCCGGCCGGCGCCGATTTTTGACCGGCCCAACACTTTACAAACCCGCCGACAACCGTTAGGATGACCGTAGATTCGCCGATGTAGCTCAACGGTAGAGCACGGCTTTCGTAAAGCCGGGGTTGTGGGTTCAAGTCCCACCATCGGCTGTTCTTTTTTTAAGACGCGTCCACCAGCAGGTGTGTCGGGCACGCCGTTCCCCTGATTGGGGTTCCCGCAAATGAGAATTCCGGCCATGCCATCCGGCCGGGATCAGCGACGGTAATGGCGGCACTTCTTCGCAGCACTTCTTCTTGGGGGTTCCGGGTTGGGGCACTATAATAGGCAGGCGGTGTGCACAGCACACCCTACGCGTTACTGGGGATTGTCGGACCGATGACGGATATACAATCAACCTGGGGCAAAGGCGATACCTCGCCCGAGGCGCGGCGGGTGCAGTACGATCTTTGCCGGCGGATGTCGCTGGGGCAACGGTTGGAGCTGGCCTTCGACATGTGCGATACCGGGCGGGCGCTGGCAATGGCCGGTCTGCGAATGCGACATCCCGAGGCGAGCGAAGAGCAATTGCAGCGGCTCTGGGCCCGGCAGCATCTCGGTCGGGAATTGTTCGAGCGGGTCTACGGAGCCGAGACGCATGAGTGAGACGCGCCATATCGAAGTGGTGGAGCAGCTCGTCGAGGTGTTCGACAGCCTGGGCATCGCCTATGCAATCGGCGGCTCACTGGCCAGTTCTGCCTATGGCGCCTCCCGTTTCACCCAGGATGCGGACATCGTGGTTCAGCCTTTCGGGCCCGTAGCCGAACGCTTCTACGATCTCGTCAAAGACGAGTTCTATATCAGCGCGGAGGCGATGCGACAGGCCCTGACCTCCTGCGGCAGTTTCAACGTGATTCACTTCAAGACCTCGTTCAAAATCGATATCTTCATCCAGGGGCCGGGCGAGTTTGAGAAGCAGTTGTTGGCACGCCGCAGGACGGCGAAATTCAGTGACGTCGGCTCCCGAGCTCTTGGTATCGTCTCTCCGGAGGATATCATCCTGTTGAAATTGCGCTGGTTCCGGGAGACCGGAGGCACGTCGGACCGCCAGTGGAGCGACGTCCTGGGCGTGCTGGCGGTGCAGGGAGCGTCACTGGATTTCGAGTATTTGACCGATTCCGCGCGAAAATTGGGCCTGGGGGAACTCTTGGAGCGAGCAAGAGCCGAGGCGGATACGTAGGACAGAGCATGACATTCAAAGACAAGCATGAATCGTTACGGAGAATCCTGAAGGACCTGGGCCGGGTGGTGGTCGCCTATTCCGGCGGGGTGGACAGCACGTTTCTTCTCAAAGCGGCGGTGGACACCCTGGGGACGGCAAACGTCCTGGCGTGCACGAGCGTCGGTCCGGCCGAGCCGGGCAGCCAGTACGAGCGGGCCCGGAAAGCCGCCGAGGGCATCGGCGTCGAGCTGATGGTCGTCGAGGCGGGCGAGATGGAGGACCCGCGGTTCACGGCGAACAACCCCGACCGGTGCTTCCACTGCAAGTCGCGGCTGTGCCACCGGCTCCTCGATGTCGCGCAGGAGCGGGGCTTCGAGCACGTGGTCTTCGGGACCAACCGCGACGACCTGGACGACTTCCGGCCGGGCAATCAGGCCCTCAAGGCTTTCGGCATCCGCTCGCCGTTGGCGGAGGCGGGACTGACCAAGGACGACATCCGGCAGTTGAGCCGGCAGGCGGGCCTGCCGACCGCCGACCAGCCGGCCTCGCCGTGCCTGGCGTCACGGATTCCGTACGGCCTGGAAATCACCGAGCAGAAGCTCAAGCAGGTCGATGACGCGGAAGGTTTCCTGCGGACGCTGGGCTTCGTCGAGCTGCGGGTCCGGCACCACGACCGGATGGCCCGCATCGAGGTCCGGCCGCACGAGGTCGCCAAGCTCACCGCCGAGCCCGTCCGCACGCAGGTGGTGGAGAAACTGAAGGCCCTGGGCTTTCAGTTCGTCACCGTGGACCTGCAGGGGTTCCGTTCCGGCTCCCTGAACGAAGCGCTCTCGCAGGAGCAGAAGAGGGCCGGGCAGGGGAGTTGACAAGACGCAACAAGAGAAATTCCAAATCCCAAACATACCTCGCCAGCGGGGAGATCGATGCAAATGCTCAAAGCTCAAGACGTGGCACGGCGAGCACAGCGAAGCAAGCTCCTGTCCCCTCGCACAGGGTGAGATTGCTTCGTCGCTGCGCTCCTCGCAATGACATAGGCGAGGCGATGCCGGCGCCGGCGTTTCGGTCATTTGGCATTTGGATTTTGGATTTGTTTCGGATTTGGTGCTTTGAATCTCGAATTTGGTTTCTGAAAAGGGAGGTCTCCATGTCCCGCAGGTGGCTCGTTCGCACATTGGTCTTTGGGTTGCTCTTGA
Organism: Planctomycetota bacterium; assembly: GCA_016872975.1. Classification (GTDB taxonomy): domain Bacteria; phylum Planctomycetota; class Phycisphaerae; order Sedimentisphaerales; family Anaerobacaceae; genus PLanc-01. The sequence continues at coordinate 2,342 of VGYL01000328.1, read as the reverse complement.
TGCTGACTCTGAATCTTCCGGCTCCGGCCGCGGTGGTCTGCGAGGAGCCTCCGGCCCAGCCGGACGTGCTCGTGATGAGCTTCAACATCCGCTACGGGACCGCCAAAGACGGCGAGAACCACTGGGACAAACGCCGCGACATGGTCTGCGAGCTGCTGCAGCGGCAAAGCCCCGACCTGGTCGGCTTGCAGGAGGCGCTGCGGTTCCAGATCGACGAGATCCGCTCGGCCCTGCCCCAGTACGCGGAGATCGGCTGCGGCCGGGACGACGGCAAGACCCTGGGCGAGTACTCCGGCATCCTCTACCGCAAAAACCGCTTCGATGTGAACGACTCCGGGACGTTCTGGCTGTCGGACACGCCCGAGGTCCCCGGCTCGATCACCTGGGGCAATGCCTGCACCCGCCTGTGCACCTGGGGCCGCTTTGTCCCCAAGGGCTCCGGCAAGGCTTTCTACATGTTCAACACGCACCTGGACCACATCTCGCAGCTCTCGCGCGACAAGGCCATTGTCCTGATCGCCTCAAAGCTGCGCGACCGCCGGCACCCGGACCCCATCGTCTTCACCGGGGATTTCAACGTCGGCGAGAGCAACTCGGTGGCCCGCTACCTCCGGGGCGAAGCGCCGATCTCCGTCGCTTCGGACGGCCTGACGCAGAACCCCATCCCGCTGGTGGACACGTTCCGCGTCCTGCACCCCGACGCCAAAGACGTGGGCACGTTCAACGGCTTCAAGGGCATTCGCACCGGCCAGAAGATCGATTACATCTTCGTCCAGCCCGGCGTGGAGGTCCTCAAGGCCGAGATCCTCTACGACAACCACAATAACCGCTACCCCTCCGACCACTTCCCCATCACCGCCGCGATCCGCTGGCCGAAGCCATAGCGCCGGGGAACAGGGCATCAGGGTAAGACTGCGGCCCCCCCCCGCCTCATAGACGGGGCGCGAATACCGGTCCGCTGTCAGGGCTCGCGCACAGCGTACGGGATCGCGCTCCTGCAAGATACCAGTCTGCGCAGCGATAGGACCGCCTGATGAATCTTGACGATCAAGTTCGGTAACGTGTGTGTGTGGGTCTGCTGCGGACGCTTCCTCGCGTTTGGAGTTCCGCCTTATGGGTTTTGACAAGCAACTTCGGTAATGGTCGCGCGAGCCGCTCTCCGCGTAGGTCGTGCGTCCGCGCACGACATCTTCGGCGAGCGGGGACGCTCGCCCTACGAAGAGCGCCCGTGGCCGGGCTCTGATTGCCGAACTTGCTCGTCAAAACTCATTAGGCGGATCAAACGGTCCGGCCTTCCTCTTCTTCCTGTCCATAGAAGATGGGGCCGGCTGCGCCGCAAACTCTCCGACCCGCCTAAGGAGTTTCGATGAGCAAGTTCGGCAATGTAGGGTGGGGCTTGCCCCACCGCCTTCTTTGGGCTCGGGGTTCCTGGTGGGGCAAGCCCCACCCTACAACCACACGTTATCTGCCACCCTGGAGGTTCGGTTCTTGAACCAGCCCGCAAAGAACGGACGAGACCCCCAGAAGAGACAACAATCCGCGCAACGGCTAAGCAGGAATCTTGGCCACAGAGGACACAGAGGTCACAGCGCGGCCTCGGGCTTCGCCCATCGGCCGCAACCAAAAAGTCCGTCCCAGAGAAAAGTGCTGTAACGCACTATGGATCAAGACGTTATGAACGCTCCAGTCAAAATCGAGCACGAAAAACAACGTTCTGCAAGATTGTAGTACAGAGAAGAACCCAGGTGAGAGGGCAAGCAGGTAAGAAGTCAAGGTCGGAGGACCGGGCATTCTTCCCCCTTATCTTCTCCCCTTCACACCTTCTGATCTTCTTCCCTCTGTACTACAAAGCCGTCACATCTTGTTTTCTTGACAAGCCTTCCGACGAGACAGACAGTAAGTCCGCCAGCGTAAAAGGCTTAGGGAAACCGCAGATTGCGCAGATTTTCGCAGATTCAAGAGGAGAAGCAGAAGGGAGAAAGCAAGAAGGCGCCACGCGGTCCCTTGTCTCTTTCTCTTGGCTTCTCCTTGAAAATCTGCGGCAATCTGCGCAATCTGTGGTTTCTTTGGATTTGGTTGCGGCCGAAGGCCGCGCTGGGTTCTCTGTGACCTCTGTGGCTTCCTTTCTTAGCCTCTTACCGGATCGTTGAAGAATTGATCAGCGACAATCATTCTTACCGGTCGGCGACAATTAGAATTACCGGTTGTGGATAAGCGGTTGTAGGCTGTCTGGATACCCTTTGATGACAAGGAGGTCCAGATGGTCACAGATGGTCAGGTACGGATGTTGATGCGACGGATGAATCGAGAGAAGACGTTGGAGGCGGCGGCCGCGAAGGCGG
>VGYL01000327.1 GCA_016872975.1 Planctomycetota bacterium | reverse complement strand
ACTGTCGTTGGACGTGGCGGCCTACGCGCAAGAGCTGAACACCTTGAGCCCGCAAGAAAAGGAGGCGGGCTGGCGGCTGCTCTTTGACGGCAAGACCACGGCCGGCTGGCGAGGATACAAGTCCGCCCCGATGCCCGCCAGTTGGCGGGTCGAGAACGGCTCGCTGCTGTCACGCCGGGAGAAGGGCAAGTCCAGCGGCGATATCGTTACCGTCGAGCAATACGCCGATTTCGAGCTGACGCTGGAATGGAAGATGACCCGGGGCAACAACAGCGGCGTGATCTACCGGGCGACGGAGGAGACGGCCAACGTGTGGGAATCCGGAGCCGAGTACCAGATCCTCGACAACACCGGGCACTTGGACGGACGCAATCCGCTGGCCTCCGCCGGGGCGTGCTACGCGGTGTTCGCCCCCGCCAAGGACGCCACGCGGCCGCTCGGCCAGTGGAATCAGACACGGATCGTGGCCCGCGGCAAGCACGTGGAACACTGGCTCAACGGCGAGAAACTGCTCGAATACGAGGTCAACAGTGACCGCTGGCAGGCCCACGTCAAGACCAGCAAGTTCTTCGAGACGGCCTACGGACGGGGCAACTGGGGCCGCGCCCCCAAGGGACATATCGCCCTGCAGGACTACGGCGGCGCCGTCGAGTTTCGCAACCTCAAGATCCGGCCGATCGCGGCGGGCAAGTAGACCTAACGTCCATCCTGATGAGTTTTGACAAGCAAGATCGGTAATCAGAACCCGGCGACGGGCGTTCTTCGTAGGGCGAGCGTCCCCGCTCGCCGAGGATGTCGTGCGAGGACGCACGACCTACGCGGAGAGCAGCCCGCGCGGCCATTGCCGAAGTTGTTCGTCAAAACTCATTAGAAGTCCGGTGACGACGGAATCGTCGCACCTGTACCGGCAGAGCGCCGTGACCCCACCCGCGGTTTCATACGGATTCTGCTTGAGAATTTCGCAATGTGGGTGGCCGCGTCAAGCGCAGCTTGGCGATGGCGGATTTCGCGTGCGAACGACCATCGCCAAGGCCTTTGGCCTTGACGCTGCCACCCGGACATGAGCCCAAAGTACGAAAGAGCCAATTGGAATCGGTATCAGTCAATCCGAGTCACGTCGACCTGCCACGGTCCCTTTTCCGTCTCCCCGATGCGCAGGGTTGCCTTCAGCGTGGTGTTGCCCTTTTCCAATGGGACCGCCGGGAAGCGGAGGGATTCCTGTGAAGCGGCGAAGGACTGTTGCCATTGCGCAGCGCCGATCTGCAGGAGAGCCCGGCCTCCTTGGCCGGCCCCGCGGAGCCGCAGGACAACTTCGTACCGGCCGGACTGGGCCACGTACAGAAGCCAGTGCCCGTTCGAATCCGCGGCCCAGGGCCCGCCCTTTTCGTGACGCCAGTCCTGGCGGGTCAGGGTCACCGGATTCTCGTACGGCGTCCCCACGTGGATGCGCGGCGGGGCGTAGTTGTCCGGCCGGGTGCTGCCGACATCCCGGAACCAGGCTTCGTAGGCAAGCTTGAGCTCCTGCACCTTCTCGGGGTGCTCCTTGGCTACGTTCCGCAGCTCCAGGGGATCGCTCTTCATGTCGTACAGCTCGAACCGGGGCGCTCCTTTGAACGATTCCCCGCCAAAGCCGCTGGTGTGCAGCAGTTTCCAATCCTGCGTGCGCAGCGCGAAGTTGTGGTACAAGACCGGCTCATCGCCCCGATGGGCCTGGATGATGATGGGCCGGTCCGGCCACGCGACAGACTCACCTTTCAGCAGGGGCCAGAAGCTGCGGCCGTCGAGACGGACTTTGGACGGGATCTGCACGTGGCAGGCGTCCAACACCGTGGGCAGAACGTCGATGTGGGCGACCACGCGGTCGTTCTGGTGGCCGGCTTTCAATGCCGACGACCAGCGGACGAACAGGGGAGAACGGATACCGCCTTCGTAGACGGTACCTTTGGCGCCTTTCATGCCCGCCACGTACCGGCGGCCCTGCGGCCCGTTGTCCACCATGAACAGAACGAGCGTCTCTTCGTCCAGCCCGCGATTCTTGAGATGCTCCAGCAGGCGTCCCACGTTCCGATCGATGTTGGTGATCATGGCGTAGAGCCGTGCCATGTGATCGGCGTTGACCTTGTGGTCCAGGGGATGGCCGTCGCGCTGGGGGAACCGGTCGTTCGCAAAGTCCATTTTCCTGTACTGGTCATAGAGCTCCTGGGGCACGTCGTCCAGCGGTGTGTGCGGGGCATTGGTGGACAGGTAGGCAAAGAAGGGACGGCCTTCACGCTGCGACTTATCCATCCACGCCATGGCCTGGTCGAAGTACACGTCCGTGCAATAGCCTTTCATCTGAACTTCTTTGCCGTTGTGGAAGAGGACCGGGTCCGTGTACTTGCCCTCTCCGCCCGGCGGATCGGACGGCTGGCCGATGCCGCCGCCCCGGTGGACCAGGACCTCCTCGAAGCCCTGCTCCTGCGGCCGCATCGGGTAGTTGTCGCCCAGGTGCCACTTGCCGAAAATGCCGGTGGCATAGCCGTTGGCCTTCAGCAGCTCCGCGATGGTTACTTCCTCGGGCTCCATCATGGCCCGGCCGATGTAGGTGTCGATGGCCCGGGTACGGTAGTTGTACCGGCCGGTCATCAGGCAGGCCCGCGTCGGGGCACAGACCGGGCTCACGTAGTAATTGGTCATCTGCGCGCTGTCGCGGGCCAGCGCGTCCAAGTGCGGGGTCTTGATGACAGGATTGCCCGTGACGCCGAAATCGCCGTACCCTTGATCGTCGGTGATGATCAGAATGACATTGGGGTGTTTGCTCCGTTCTCTGCCCAGAGATGGCACACAGGGCATGGAGGAAACGACCAGGCCCCAAGAGGCGGTCTTCAGAAACTCACGTCTCGTATTCATTCTATTCTTCTCCTTGCGAAAGTCACCACCATCTCGCCCAGCGTTCCTGCGCCGCCGATCCAAACCTGACCCATAGCGGTCGGCCCCAACGGTCGTCCTCTCCAGTGTACCGCATAATCCCCTGCCATGTCGAACATCCCGCTGTCGCGGGGACACCGCAGGAAATGAATCTGGCTGCAAGACCGTCCTTCGGGTAGAGTAAGAGGCAAACCAGTGCATGGTATTCAGGAGTTCAGGCATGACAGAAAGAACACACCTTTCGCGAAGACAATTGCTGAAGATCGGCTCGATGGCAGCAGGTTGCGGCGTGTTGGGGCTTGGCTTGGGCCAGGCGCAGGCAGCCGACAAAAAGAACCGTCCCAACATTCTATGGCTGACCAGCGAGGACAACAGCATCTTCTGGGTCAGTTGTTACGGCGGCCCGAACTGCAAGACGCCCAACCTGGATAAGCTGGCCGCGGAGGGCTTCCGCTATACCCACTGCTTCTCCAATGGGGCCGTCTGCGCCCCGACGCGCTCCACCTGGATCACCGGGATGTATGCGATCTCCAACGGGACTCAACCGATGCGGAGCCGCAATGAGATTCCACATGACCGGATCAAGTACTACCCCGACCTGTTGCGCCAGGCCGGCTATCACACGTCCAACTGGACCAAGACCGACTACAATATCGGCGGACGTCCCGATCGGGCCTGCTGGGATGTCCTGGACCAGAAGAAGCGCTTCGGGTGGCGAGAACGTCGGCCGGACCAGCGGTTCTTCGCCGTCGTGAACACGACCAGCAGCCACGAGAGCCGGGCGCACGGCAGCACGGAGAACACACGGAACGACCCGGGCAGGATGACGCTGCACTCCTACCATCCCGACCTGCCCGGCATTCGCGGGAGTTACGCCAAGTATGCCGATGCGATGGAGAAGATGGACAGCGATATCGGGGAAAGCCTGGCGGCGTTGAAGGCCGACGGCCTCCATGAGGACACGATCGTCATCTACTGCTCCGACCACGGGGGCGTGATGCCGCGGAGCAAGCGCTTTCTGTACTCCAGCGGGACGCATTGCCCGCTGATCGTCCGCATCCCCGAGAAGTACAAGCACCTGTGGCCCGCCGAGAAGCCGGGGATGACCGTCGATCGCCTCGTGAGCTTCGTGGATATGCCCAAGACCTGGCTCAGCCTGGCTGGCGCCGAGGTCCCGGACACGTTCCAGGGGACCATCTTCCTGGGCCAGGGCACGGAGCCGGAACCGCAGTACCACCTGAGCTTCCGGGAGCGGGCCGACGAGCGCTGCGACTGCGTCCGGATGATTCGCGACAAGCGGTATGCCTACTACAAGAACTACATGCCCTATGCCCCTGCTGGGCAGTACCTGGAGTACCTGTGGCAGATCCAGGCGGCCCCGGCGTGGGAACAGCATCATCGCGAGGGCAAGACGAACGAGATCACGGGACGGTTCTTCCGGCCGCGTGTCTCCGAGGAGTTCTACGACACCGTCGCGGATTTCGACAACGTGCAGAACCTGATCGAGGCGCCGCAGCACCAGGAGCGAATTGCCCGCATGCGGCAGGCTCTACGCAAAAGACAGTTGGAGTTGTACGATTCAGGACTCCTGCCGGAGACAATGCGGGCGCGTCGGGCCCGCGCGCACAACCTGACAATTTACGAAATGGTCCGCGATCCCAAGCTCTATCCGCTGGCGTCGTATCTGGATGCCGCCGACCGGGCGCTGGCACGGCGTGCAGACGATCTTCCGGCCTTCGTAAAGGGCCTGTCCGACCCCGATGACGGCCTTCGTTACTGGGCCGTGGTGGGACTGCACCTGCTGGAGAACAGAGCGGCCCCTGCGGTTGCGACTCTTGAGAAAGCCCTTGCGGATGAGGCCGATGAAGTGAAGATCATGGCGGCCTGGACGCTTGTCAAGCTGGGCCGGAAAGAGACCGGCCTGGCGTGCTTGCGCCGGCTTTTGAAGGAGGGAACGACGATCGAGCGCGAACTGTTCAACGTCCTGGACTGGATGGAAGAGGACGCCGTGCCCCTGGTCCGCGAGTACCTGGCGGCCCATCCAAAGAAGGCGACGAACATCCTGGCCAAGATCGCCCAAGATCATGGGATCGACCTTCCGAGGTGATCCGGAACGATAGCGTTCGCTGCCACGGCATGAGAACTGGATTGGGAAAAGGGGACATTCTACTTTTCCCCTTCCGGGAAGGAAAAGTAGAATGTCCCCTTTTCCGGTGGTGGTCTGGGCCGGGACACCCGCGCAAGAACGGTCATGCACGTGCAGGCAGCTCAGCCCGAAGGGCGAAAGATAATAGCCCAGCGATTGATCGCTGGGTCCCCGGGGCATGGGACCCAGACCAGTCCCACCAGGGACGAAAGAGGACCCGCGGTGGGGTGCCGGCTCTCTTTCGCCCCTACGGGGCTGGGTGTTGTTTTTGGTACGTGTACCCACCGTTGAAACGGTGGGCTATTGTCAGTCGTCCCTACGGGACTATCTTGAGGACGATGAGCATGAAACTCAGACGATCGTTGCTGCTGTTGTTGCTCTGTGGTGGACTCGTGTGGGCCGGCGTGCAGGAGCAACGGCTTGCCCGTCTGCTCGAACAGTATCCGGAGGCCGACGCCGATGGCGACGGGCACTTGACGCGGGAGGAGGCCCAGGCGTATCGCCAGAAGCTGCAGGGCCGGGCGGCTTCGGACCGCTCGGCAACCGGACAGGGCGTCCCACGCGAATTCCGGGTAGACCCAGGTTGGGACGCCGACCGGTTCCCTGAGCACGCCGTGTGTTATCGCACGCCGCAGGAGATCCAGGCGATCTACGCGAAGACCATGGGAAAGAGTGAGAAGGCCGTCACCTCCTACCCGAAGGCGGCCGGCGGCGTCCTGCGGATCGTCGGCACCGGCCACAGCTTCATGGGTCCCGGCTACCGGACCTTTCCAATCATCTGCCGGGCCGCCGGCTTCGAACAGCCGCTCCTGACCCACACCGGCAGCGCCCGCTACAAGTGGGAAGAGGAGAACGGCGTCTTCGCGTTCGACGGCAAGCCCAAGCCCAAACTGCTGGCCTCCATCGCCAACGCCGAGTGGGACGCGATGATGTGGGGCCCGTACTTCCACGACCGCCCTGCCTACTACGCGTGCTGGATCGAGTTCTGCCTGAAGTACCACCCGCACATGAAGTTCTACCTCTCGGACGCCTGGCCGCAACTGGAGCAGCTCGACGAGATCCCCACCTCCGAGGACGCACTGAACGCGGAAATCTTCGTGCGGCTCGGCAGGCAACGCAACGTCCAAACCGCCGAGCTCGTCGGGACGCTGAATAAGAAGTACCCCGGCAAGGTCTTCGTCATGCCCACCTCCGACGCCATGGTCCTGGCGGCGCAGCACTACTATCGCGGCGTGCTCCCGGGCATCGAAGGCATCCACCGTGCAGTGGGCGGGAAGGAGCGTTCGCTCTGGCGCGATCGCCTGGGCCACCTCGGGCCGGGCTTCGACCGCTTCGAAGGCTACGTCTTCTACGCCACGATCTACGCCCGCTCGCCCGAGCTCCTCCAGGACGACATCCCCTTCGACGGCCCATCAGACTTCCCCAGCCGGGAGTTGGACCGCGTCTTCCGCAAGATCGCCTGGCAGGCAGTCATCCACAACCCCCTCTCCGGCGTCACCGACGGGGACCACGATGGAATCGGCGACCAGCCGGCCACCCGGAACACGAGCCACTCTTCCAAATCGCCCCCCATATCCCATGAGCATCAGTCCGAGGCGCCCAGCCCGCTTTGTCCAGCCCCCTGCTGGACAAAGGGGGCTGGGTCAAACGCCCTGATTCCGCAGGCGGCGCGTCCGCGCTCATGGTTTGGGAGGAGCCTCGTCCGCCAGAGCCAGAATGCGTAGACGGATCTCGTCCGATAGCCACATGCTGATCGCGTCAGGCATCGGAGCGCTCCAAGTCGTTCAGTTCTGCCGGAAATGGGAATACCTTGTAGCGCCCCAACGACAGTAAGAACTCCACGCGGGGCATACCGGCCAACTCCGCCGCCCGTCCGGAGGACAGACGGCACAGTTCGTACAACTTGACCGCGGCCAAAATGCGCAACTCCCGGCCGAAAGAAGCTTCATCGGTCTTTTCGACGAGAAGCACCTTCTCGGGAATGTCGAGAGTAACCTGTCGCATAGTCATCCTGCTCACCTCGTGATCCATGTTATCACGGACGAGAAGGACAAGCAAGTGTTTCGCAAACGCTTGCGGAACGAGCTGCCGGTGGTGCTGGAGGCCCTGGCGCCGTTCCGGCCGCGGC